>JAAVZA010000008.1 GCA_022791395.1 Clostridia bacterium | reverse complement strand
TGTAAAAGAATACAAAAATTTAAAAGGTCTAAAAAAAGAAAATTTACGTGATAATATGACTAATATGGAATTAGTTTTAAATATGTTAGCGGAAACATCTTCTACAGAAATATCTAAAAGTACAAATGAAAAAGGAATTAAAGGTGCAGAAAAATCAGTTATAAAGGGTGGTAACATTGCTAAACTTGCTAGAGAACAGTTGGAAAAAGAAACAGGCAAGAAGGTAATTTCTAATAAAAATGCAAAAGAAATAAGAAAATTAGATGCATAAATAAAAAATCAACTAAAAGCAAGCATTTAATAAAGTAAATGGCTTGCTTTTTAGTATGCCTAAAAAATTAAAGAATGGAGGCGATAAGTTTATCATACATTAACCCAACTTTGAATATGTATAAACAAGAGGTGACTAATATGGGGCAAAAGGGGTTGGATTTTAAACATAAAGAGGTAGTTAATATTACAGATGGGCGTAGACTTCGGGTTTGTACAAGATGTAACAGCAGATTTAGAAACTGGTATAATTACCTCTATAATAGTTCCACGGAAATAATAAATTGCTAAATATGTTTTCTGGCAATAATGATATAGTAATTCCATGGAAAAATATAAAATGTATTGGAGACGATATTATTTTAGTGGAAATATAAATATTGCAAAAATTAACATAATGTGATAAAATATCTACATCATCCCTTGGCATAGGGACTAGTAATATATGCCAATCACGATGCTTCGTATTAGTGATTACTAAGGAGGTAAAAATGAAAGTTCTTGTAGAACTTGATGAACTGAGTGTTAATTTTCGGAAAGCACTTGCTAAAAGCTGTAAAATTCGCGTAACATTAGCAAAGCTTGCAGAAGATGAAGAGGCTGAGGTAAGAGCCGAAGCAGCGAGAAACCCCAATACAGCTGAAAAAGACTTGTCAAAGCTTGCAAATGATAAGTATGAAGGTGTAAGGTGTGGAGTAGCAAAAAACTCCAGTACAGCTGTAGCAGATTTGTCAAAGCTTTCAAAAGACAAGAACTGGGGGGTAAGATTTTGTGCTGCAGGAAATGAGAAAACAGCTGCTGCAGATTTGTCAAAGCTTGCAGATGATGAAAATTCAGATGTAAGGAGAGCTGCAAGAGAAAATCCTAATATGCCAGCTATTTTAAATGAGGAAAATGGCGACAATAGCGATAGCTATGACGACAGCGACGATGATGTCTATGATGACGATGATGAAGAGTTTTAGAATATGAGTCAAGAATGGCATATTAGGAAAATAATAAGAGAAGATACTTAATAGTAGTATAAGTATCTTCTACTTTATTTTAGTGGAAATATAAAAAAAGATAAAAAGCCTATGCTTTTTATCTTTTTTTTGATATAATACAAGCATTACAGTAAAGGAGAGATTTTTTAGTATGGATAAGAAGACAAAAATAGGATTTAATGTAGTAGCAATTGTGTGTATATTAATATTTAGTGCGGTCTTAGCACCAATTACATTACAAAACGACACATTTTATACAATAAAAATAGGTGAATACATATTAGAAAATGGAATTAATATGGAAAAAGACCCATTCTCATTTCATAATATTCCATACACATACCCTCATTGGTTATATGATGTAGCAATTTATTTTATATATAGTATTGGTGGAATGACAGGAATATATATATCTACAATTATTTTATCTTGCATATTAGGAATTGTAATATATTTTACAAATAAAAAAATAGTCAAAAATGATTTAGTATCATTTTTATTAACACTAGGTGTAATGTATGTATTAGGAGCATTTATAGCAGCACGTGCACAATTATTTACATATATATTATTTACATTACAAATACTTTTTATAGAAAAATTTATAGAAACCAAAAAGAAAAGATATGCCTTAGGATTAATAGTTATTCCAATAATTATTGCAAATGTTCATTTAGCAGTTTGGCCTTTCTATTTTGTACCATTCTTACCATATGTTGCAGAATATTTAATAGCTTTAATGCTAGATTCTCACTTAACGTATAAATTAAGAACAAAAAATGTAAGAAATAAAATAGAAAAACTATCAAAAACTGGGGGGAATCAAGAAAAGATTACAAAATTAGAAGAAACATATAAAAATATAGAAGAGAAATTCGAAAAGTATAAACAAAATCAAGAATATAGAAGAGAACACCCATATAAGTTAAAAATTGAAAGAAAAGATAATGTAAAGTGGTTAATAATAATTATGATAATATGTCTATTTACAGGACTATTAACACCACTTGGAGATACACCATATACATATCTTATAAAAACAATGCAGGGAAATACAACAAAAAGTATTAATGAACATTTACCAATGGTACTAATACAAAATACTCATACTCTTACAATTCTTGCAATTGTATTATCTATATTAATATTCACAGATACAAAAATAAGATTAAAAGACTTCTTTATGCTGGGAGGATTAATAATACTTTCATTAATGTCTAGAAGACAGTTATCAATGCTAGTAATTTTAGGAGTGTATTCAGTAAATAGATTAATTACGGATTTATTTAATAAATATGACCCAAATGGAACAGATAGTCTTATAAAAGCTATTAGTACTATATTTGGAAAAATAATAACAATATTACTTGTAGTATTATTAAGTATTTGTATATTAAAAGCACAGATTAAAGATAAATTTATAGATGATAAAGCATATCCAGTAGAAGCAGCAGAGTATGTTAAAGAAAATTTAAATATAGACGAAATAAAATTATATAATGAATATAATTATGGAAGCTATTTATTATATCAAGGAATACCAGTATTTATAGATTCAAGAGCAGATTTATATACACCAGAATTTAATGGTGATAAAGATAAAGACATATTTACAGATTTTTTAAATGTATCATCATTATCAGTACATTATGAAGATATATTTGATAAATACGAAATTACACATTTATTAATACCTAATAATGCGAAAATGAATTTATTTCTAGAGCAAGATGATAATTATGAAGAACTTTATAAAGACGATAATTTTGTAATATATGAAAGAATTTCAAAATAGTTTTATTTTGAAATTAATATAAAAAAAGTATAAAAAATGTAAATTTGTTCATAAAAACAAAGGGCAAGAGAAAATAAAGGGGACAGGAAAATGCAAAAACTAAAGAATAATAAATCACTAACATATGCAATAGTAATTGCTATTATCTTATTATTGTTAGACCAAATTACAAAAGTTATAATTATTAATAATAACTTTAATATGACAATAATAAAAGATATTTTAAACATACATACAGTACAAAATACAGGAGGAGCGTTTGGAGTAGGTGAAGGAAATACTGGTATGTTTATTATAACAAACCTTGTGGTATTAGGTCTCATAATAAGATTTATATATTTGCAAAAAGATTTTATGGACAAGGCAACATTATATACATTATTTGTAATACTTGCTGGTGGATTTGGAAATCTAATTGATAGATTATCAAGAGGATATGTTATAGATTTTATAAATATATTTCCTAGTACAAATTTTCCTAAGTTTAATTTGGCTGATATATATATTACAGTTGGATGGACAATACTAGCGTTTATCTTTGCAATGTATAGCTATAAAGAAATAAAGAATAGTAAAAAATTAAAGAGGTAAGATATGAGAGATACAATAACAATATTAGGAGTTCAGGTAGATAATATAACTAGGGAGGAAGCAGGAGAGATAACAGAAAAACTAATAAAAGAAAGCAATAAAACCTGCAAAATGATATTTGCTCCAAATGTAGAATTTATTATGATGGCTCAGAAAGATAAAGAGTTTTTTGATTTATTACAAGAATCAAGCTTATCAACTCCAGATAGTATTGGCGTAATGATCGGTGCAAAATTACAAAAGAAATCCTTTAAAGAAAGAATACCAGGTCAAAGTTATTTTAGAAAAATAATTGAGCTTTCAAATGAAAAAGGATATTCAATATACTTGCTAGGAGGAGAACCAGGAATACCAGAAAAAACAAAAGAAAATCTAGAAAAGATATTCCCAAAGGTAAATATTGTGGGAGTACATAATGGGTATTTTGACGAAAATGTGGAAAAAGAGATAATGGAAGAAATTAATACATTACAACCCAATGTATTGTTTGTAGCACTTGGTGCACCAAGACAAGAAAAATGGATAAAAGAACATAAAGGTGAACTAAAAGTTGACGTAGCAGCAGGACAAGGTGGAACTTATGATTATGAAGCAGGAAAAATAAAACGAGCTCCAGTATGGGTACAAAAAATTGGAATGGAATGGTTTTGGAGATTATGTAGGGAACCAAGTAGAATAAAAAGGCAGCTAGTGTTACCAGTATATTTATTTAAAGTAATATTTGCAAAAGATAAAACAAAAGGAAAATTTAGTAAATAAAGCAAGGAGAGTAAATTGAAAGAATTTGTTGTTGAAGAAGAATATGCAGGATTAAGACTAGATAAAGCAATTGCTTTAAAATATACAGATTTATCTAGAACTAATATACAAAGACTAATTGAAGAAGATAAAATTTTCATAAATGATAAAAAAGCAAAAGCATCATATAAAGTAGAACTTGGAGATAAAATTCAAGTAGAGGAAATTGAAGCAAAAGAAATATCTTTAAAACCACAGGATATACCTTTAGATATTATATATGAAGATAATGATATTATTGTAGTAAATAAGCAAAAAGGATTAGTTGTACATCCAGCAAATGGTAATCCGGATGGAACTTTGGTAAATGCAATAATGAATATTTGTAAAGATTCTTTATCTGGTATAGGCGGTGAAATAAGACCAGGAATTGTACATAGATTAGATAAAGATACATCAGGATTAATAATTATTGCAAAAAATGATAAAGCACATATACATTTAAGTGAACAAATAAAAAATCATGAAGTAAAAAAAACGTATATAGCATTAGTTAGAGGAAATGTAAAAGAAAATGAAGCAACAATTAATATGCCAATAGGAAGATCTACAAAAGATAGAAAGAAAATGGCAGTATCAAAAAACGGAAAAAACGCAATTACACATTTTAAAGTAATAAAAAGATATGAAAATTACACATTATTAGAAATAAAAATAGAAACAGGAAGAACACATCAAATTAGAGTGCATATGTCGAGTATTGGTTATCCAGTAGTAGGAGATGCAGTTTATTCAAATGGAAAAAATCCATTTGGTGTAATTGGACAAATGCTTCATGCTAAAAAGCTAGCATTTAAACATCCTATTACAAATGAAGAACTAAACTTAGAAGCACCACTACCAGAGTACTTTGAAGAAGTACTAAATAGGTTATAATAATGATAATAATCATAATTATAGCGCAAACTAACGTGAAAGAAGTATGTAAGTATAGTATAAAGAAAAATAATATCTGCCCATACAAATAAATATTAAATGCGTGGGCAAATGAAATCTATATAAACTTTGTATCCCTAGGTATACAAAGAAGAATAATAACAAAGTTTGCATAATGTATTATATGAAGAAAAAAAGTTTTTGTTACATAATATAAATATAGATTGGAAGTGGAAAATAGAGAGTGAAAAGTGAAGATTACAAAGAAGAAGGAATAAGATTACAAAAATATATGGCAGACTGTGGTGTGGCATCAAGAAGAAAATGTGAAGAATACATAAGCTTAGGACTTGTAAAAGTAAATGGTAAAATTATTACTGAATTAGGCGTAAAAGTGATTCCTGAAAAAGACATAGTTGAATATAATGGAAAAAAATTAGAAAATAACAAGGGAAATAGTAATGTATACATCTTATTAAATAAGCCAATAGGTTATGTAACAACAGTAAAAGACCAATTTGAAAGACAAACGGTACTAGATTTAATAAAAGGAGTAAATGAAAGGATAGTACCAGTAGGCAGGCTAGATATGTATACATCAGGAGCATTAATATTAACAAATGATGGGGAATTTGTATATAGAGTAACACATCCAAAATATGAAATAGAAAAAACATATGTTGCAACAGTATCAGGGATTATACAAAATGAAGCAATAGAAAAACTAGAGAATGGTGTAAAAATAGAAAACTATATAACAAAACCAGCAAAAGTAAAAATACTTAAAACAGATGTTATCAAAAATATATCTAGAATAGAAATAACAATACATGAAGGTAAAAATAGAGAAGTAAGAAAAATGTGCGAAGCGGTAGGATATAAAGTAATTGCATTACATAGAAGTAAAATAGGAAAATTAAATGTAAAAGATTTGAAAATAGGACAATGGAGACATTTAACTAAAAAAGAAATAGAAAGTTTTACTTTAGAATAAACACATACAAATTTATATATATAATCTATTTACAACTAAAAAAATTATATATATAATCTAAGTAGTTACAAAAGAAAAGGGTGATGTGTATGGATTACCAAAAATTTTTTCCAGAAGGATGGAATGAAGAATTTAAGCCTATTACACCAT
This sequence comes from Clostridia bacterium, assembly GCA_022791395.1. Classification (GTDB taxonomy): domain Bacteria; phylum Bacillota; class Clostridia; order TANB77; family CAG-508; genus RGIG8482. Next base: position 22,191 of record JAAVZA010000008.1, on the reverse strand, counting down.
TCGAACTTAATAATGCTTTTCAAAATGGTAGTATTATGAATGGAATAGTAACTAGATGTGATTCAAATTATAATCTGTATGTGGATCTTGGGAACAATATAAAAGGACTTATACCAAGAGAAGAAGTTGAAGCAATTAATATTGATGAAACTGGATTTCCTAAACCGAATATTTGTGTAAGCAAAATTAATAAAATTGTGCAATTTAAAGTAAAAGATATCAAAAAAGAAGATTATGCAATTTTATCTAGAAAAGCGGTAGGAAAAGATGCGCTTAAATGGGTAAAAGAAGAATTACAAGTAGGTATGATAGTTAAGGGAATTGTAAAAAATATTAGACCATATGGAGTATTTGTTGAAATTGGCGGTGGAATTGCAGGGTTACTTCATATAGAAGATATTTCAGTTGCAAGAATAAAAACACCAGAAGAAAGATTCAAAATTGGACAAAAAATAAATGTTATGATAAAATATATAGACAGAAGTAATGAAAGAATACTTCTAACTTATAAAGAACTTTTAGGTACTTGGGAAGAAAACATTAAAGGGTACCAAGAAGGAGATATCGTGCGAGGAATAGTAAGAGAGGAAGAAAAACAAAAAAATGGTATATTTATAGAACTAAAACCAAACTTAGTAGGACTTGCAGATTATAAAGAAAATTTAAAATATGGACAACTTGTAGATGTAAGCATTAGAAAAATTATTCCTGAAAAGAAAAAAGTAAAATTAGTTTTTGTTTAAAAGGAGGAGTTTAATATGGTTGAAGATAACCAAATTGAAGCGAAAAGTTCACCATTTGCAATAAGAGAGGGTGAAATAAAAGTATTTGATGGAAAAGATGGATATGTATCTATGAATCAAATCGTACATAAGATAAATATAGGACATATAGGAGAATTACATTTTAAAATATTAGAAATTGTTAATGAATTTGAATTTATAACATCAAGACAATTATGCCAAATATTATCTTGGAAAGGAATAGATTACAAATCTCAAGATAAATTAAACAATAAATTAGAACAACTAGTAAAATCAAAAATCCTAACAAGATATTATTTTTCTTCAGAAGAGGGAAAAGGTATATATAGAATATACTGCTTAGAAAAAATGGGAAAATATTTGTTAAACTCAAAAGAAATTGAGTGTAAATGGCAACCAACAGATAATACAAAACCAGTTGCAATGATAAAGAAAAGATTAGCAGGAAATCAAACAATTTTAGCATATTTGAGAAAAGTAAAAGCGTTTGATGAATATACTGTAAAACCACAAATTACAGCAAAAACACTTGGAAAAACTTTTAAAGCAACAGGTGGAAGTGTAAAACTAACTAAAAATAATAAATCTATTATTTTCTTATTTGAAGTAATAAGAAGAGAAGAAGATTGGGAGAAAAAATTAGTTGATAAAATGAAACTATACCAAGATTTCTATCAAAACTTTTTACAAGGAGATTCTGGTTTTAGCGCAATGCCACAATTAATACTAGTATGTGAAGATGAGAAAAATATGGTAGAAAGCTTTAAAACAATAGTAACTAATGGATTAGAAATACCACAAATAAAATTATATTTTACAACAGATCTAAGACAAAATAATGAAACACTAGCAAAAACGCTAGTTGAATTTAAATTAGATGAAGTAACTAATAAATATAAAGTAGAAGAAGTAGAACTTAAATTATTAGATTAAAATAAATAAGAGGTTGCAAATTTATGCAGCTTCTTATTTTTATATCATGAATTAACAATATTCTATGAATTTAAAATTATAAATATTGACAAGTAATACTTGTTGATATAAGATGTATACTATAAAAAGAATAAAAGTAATAACGAAGGAGATAATAAAACTAAGGAGGAACGAGAAATGTACAAAAGTAAAAAGCAAAATAATAAAGAAAAAGGAATAACACTAATAGCACTAATAATAACAATAATAATTCTATTAATACTTGCAGGGGTAACAATAAATGTATTAATAGGAGAAAATGGATTGTTTAATACAGCAAAAGAGGCAGGAGAAAAGTACGAGAAAGCAGCTGCAAGAGAAAAATTAGAAGCAGTATTAATGTTACTACAAGCAGAAAAATTAACAAATCCAGAATATAATAATCAAGAATATATAGATAACAAACTAGGTGAAAATGATATACAAATAGAAGGGAATATAGTAACTGTAGATGGATGGCAATTTGAAATTAATAGAGACACTTTAAAAATAGAAAAAGAGTTTGATAAATTAAATGAGAAAGAAATGTTAAAGCCACAAATTAGAAAAATAGAAAAAGAAATATCTAAAAATAAAGTAAAGATAAAAATAGAGCTTAAAAATCCAGAGGAAGTGACTATTGTTTATTCTATTAAGAAATATGGAGAAGATCAGGAAAAAGAAAGAACAGCTAGTATGACAGAATGTGAGTATACTTTTGAAAATTTGGAACAAGATGAAAGTTATATAATCCTCGTTGAAGCTACTAATAAATATGGAGCTAGTACTAAACAAATATTATTAAAATTACCAAGTATACTAGTATCTAAAATAGAGCTAAATAAAGAAGCATTAGAATTATTAATGGGTTCTACAGAAAGCTTAATAGCAACAGTATTACCAGAAGATGCATCAAATAAAACTGTATCTTGGACGAGTGATAATATTAATGTTGTAACAGTAAATAGTGCAACAGGTGAATTAACAGGAGCAGGAGAGGGAACAGCAAATGTGATGGCTAAAGCGACAGATGGAAGTGGAATTATTGCAACTTGTAGAGTAAGAGTAAAAAAACCATTGCTGGCTGATGTAGTAAATGTTGGAGATTTTGTAAATTATTCACTAGGAAATTGGACAGACGAAGATATTAGAAAAATAGGTGATTTGTATTCAGGAACTTCTTTGCCGTCTTCAAACGGGAAATTTGGAGGATTTGAAACTGCTATAAGTAAGGATAGTAGTATAACACCATATGGAACAGATAAAAATTTTTATGATGGATGGAGAGTATTCAGTAAAAATTCAGATGGAACTATAAATATTATGCATGCAGGAACACCAGAAGGATTTTATAATAGTGGAGGAAACAATAGAAATACTTTAGAAAATGTGAGAGATTGGAGCATGTATGAAGATTGTTCTACAGATTCTGTATCAACAGAATTTGCTGTTAAAGGATCAGCACATTGTATGACCAATACAGAAGCTACAAGTATTGATATTGGAATTAGGCGTACAGGTGCATATTATTGGACAGCTGGAGGAAATGGTACAGGACGGAACCACTACTGTTTCTCAAGATGGAAATATGTATAATAGCGGAGGTTCGGCTTGCTTTGGAGTTCGACCAGTAGTTACTCTAAAAGCTAATATAAAGGCATCAACCACTTCAAATACAACAACTCATACCACGCCAGAAACAGCTTGGAACTTAAGCTTAGATTAGTAACTATAAATGATATGCTAAAAATGGGTATATAGATAAAAAGCAAGATATCGAGTTAAACCAAACACCACACTAGAATATACAATCTAGTGTGGTGTTTTAAATAATCCTAATTTCCTTTTTTGAAATCAAATACAATTGCATCTTCGTTATCAAATAAGAATTTTGAATCTGAAGTATCTAGTTTTATTGGATCTGTATCACCTTGTGAGGTAGTTGAGTAATCTATTTTTGTTAAATCTATTTTCTTCTTTTTATTTACAGATGATTGTTCTTCTGCAATACCACTTGTAAATTTAGAAAAGTCATATTTCTTTGTAGAGTGTGGTTCTTTATATTTTGCCTCTAAGAAATCAACTTTACCATCGCCATAGTTATTTCTACCTTTTAAGTCTTTAATTATATAAGCACAATCCTTAAACTTTAATGCTTGTAATTTTCCTGATGCAATATTTTCTTTCCAATCCCATTTAGGACTACTTAATTTTGCATCATAAGAAACTTTAGAAGTATCATAACTAGATGTAAATTTCCACTCTCTGTGATCTCCAAATTCTTTTTGCCATATTTCACTTTCTTCACGAGTAACACCACCAAAAACTAACTTAGATGTAGCGTTTGACATTATTAAGTCACGGTACTTAGTTGCACGTGAACCAAGAGAAGTAAGGTTTTGTGTGGAAATTATAGTTCCAACATGGTATTTTCTATATATAGTAAATAATGGTTCTGTTGCAGAACTTATATAGTCTGGAAAATCATCTACATATAAGAAGTTAGGAACTCTTGAATTTTCATTTCCAGGACGTCTTAGTACAGCAAATTGCATAAGTAATATAAAGAATAATCCAAATGAAAGATGGGCACCTCCTAAATCACCTCTTCTTGTACATACAAATGTTACATCTCCATTACTAAGCATTTTATCAAAATCTATATTGTTTACTCTATTACACAATATATTTCTTACACTACCAATACGTAATAAATTATCAAGTTGTGTAATAGCAGAATATACAAAACGTTCGGTATCAGATCTATTATTTTCTTTATAAAAATGTTTTTTAAAATATCCTATTTGTAGAGAATATTCTTCTGCAAGCTCTGGAATTTGTTCCATTTTTTTACACATATCTTCAACTAAATCAAAATCATTTAACATTTTAAGCATATCTTCAAGATTTGGTAAATCTCCATTATGAAGTATTGGGTACATTACTTTTAATAATATAGATAGATTTTCAACAGCTTGTATTGAAGAATTAATCATAAAAGATTCCTCTTCACCAACTTGGTTTTGTTTATACATTCCTTTTAATATAGTTGAAATAGCAACAGCTGCATATGCTGGTTCATATGTAAATGGATTTAATCCAATTGAACTTGAGTCATTTGGATCTATTAAATTATAAGATATACCAAAATTCTCTGCTACTTCTATCATATGATTTGTAGATTCTATATCTGGTGATATATGAGTAATTCCTAAAGTTCTATAAATAAGTCCTCTTGAACTCTCACTATAAATCATTTTTTTCATATAAGCTTTATATAAGCTTTCTTTTCCTTCAGTTGGTGTTAACATATCTAAAGTAAAGTTTTCATTTAAATAATCATTATTATAAGGACGATTTAGATGTGCTATTCCAGTTTTTAGTGCTGTAAATCCCATTTCTTTTGATACTTCTTTAAAGAAATATTTCTTTTCAATATCTCTTGCAATCATTGGCTCAAATACCATTGCTGTTTTACCTGTACCAGAAATACCAACAATTAAAGTAGGAGAAAATCTTCTTGTTTCTGCAATTTTTGCAATATGTCCTTTAATTTTATCTCTACAAAGAATATTTTCACAAGTATATGGACCCATACCAGCACTTTTATCTGATAAATCAATTCCAGCATAATCGTTGATACCATCTCTCATATCCTTTGATTCATTAACAAATGTAAATAACCATTTAAATAAAGGATAGAAAGTAATAAGTGGTAAATATATTGCTAGTGCTTGGAAGGCAGGTCTAATTAAATGTGAAAATTCAGTAACTATACCTGTATAGTTTGGTACAGAAATTAGTAACATCCATAATGCACCATTAATCCATTGTACAGCCATAGAAATTCCTACTACATATAGTGCTGTACAATATACATATAAAAATGTTAATTTCAATTTATATGATTTTGCAAAACTTGATGATCCTGAAAATAAAAATGCAAAAACAGGGCATGCAAGTGCAAAAGTATATGTAATTGGACCCCAATATGAAACTCCTATACCTGTAAAGAACAATATAAGCATTTCAGCAATTCTATCTACCATTACATAAACAGTAGCTAGAGTCAAAATAAAGGTAACGAAGGTGTTTCGATCTGTTCCTAACCATTTTAAAAATTTATCTATTTTCTTTAACACGTTTTTCACCGCTTTCTCATAAAATCCTACAATATATATTATCCTACAAAATCATGAAAAAAACAAGAGTATTTGAAGAAAAAGGCAAAAAAACCTTCTAAAATCTACATCTTATAATATAATTATAAAAAATCATAAAAATCACTTGAATGTTGTAGCTATTATTAATATAATTAAAAAATAAAAAGAAGATATTGAAAGGAAAGAAATATGGCAAAAGAAAAAAGAACATATAAAAAAGAAAGCTTTATGCAAGGTGTTTTTGCTATGATGTTTTCTCAAGTGCTAATTAAACTATTAGGTCTAGTATATAAAATGTATTTAACTAATAGAGAAGGTTTTGGAGATGAAGGCAATGCTATATATAGTTCTGGGTTTTATATCTATTCTCTATTATTAACCCTTTCTTCTGTAGGCGTACCAAATGCTATATCTAAACTCGTATCAGAAAGAATAGCGGTAGGAGATAATAAAGGAGCTAATAGAATTTTTAAAATTGCATTCTTTATTTTTGGAATTTTAGGCTTTATAGGAACAATGATACTATTTTTAGGAGCACATTATATTTCAAATGTAATTCTAAAAATACCAGAAGCAGAAATGACACTGGTTGCATTATCACCATCAATATTCTTTGTTGCTTTAATCTGTGTTATTAGAGGATATTTTAATGGTAATGGAACCTTGAAAGTAACAGCAAATTCACAAACCTTAGAACAAATATTTAAAACAGTATTTACAATATTACTAGTTGAATTAGTAGTAATTGCTACTGGAATAAATACTACTATAATGGCAGCAGGAGCAAATCTTGCAACAACAGTTGCTACAATACGGAAGTTTTATATACTTATTTATTTTTTATAAAAATAATAGAACACTAAATGTAAATGCACCAAACGTTATAACAAAGAAAGAGAGTATATTTAGTGTGGTAAAAAAAATATTATATGTTGCAGCACCAATTTCATTAAGTGCAATATTATCTTCTATAAATAAGAATATAGATTCTACAACAGTAGTAAGAGGACTAAGCAATTTTATGAGTGAGGCTGAAGCAAAAATACAATATGGAATTTTAAGTGGAAAAGTAGACACATTAACCTCACTTCCATTATCATTTAACATAGCGTTTGCAACAGCGCTTGTTCCAGCAATTTCCTTTGCAAGAGCGAAAAATGATATGAGTACAGCAAATAAAAGAGTAGGGTTTTCAATTTTGGTTACTATATTAATAGGACTTCCATGTAGTGCTGGAATGTTTGTATTTGCTGAACAAATATTAAAATTACTATTTCCAGCGCAAGCAGCAGGAGCAACTTTATTACAAATTAGTTCAATTGCAATAATATTTACGGTACTTGCACAAACTATAAATGGAGCACTTCAAGGTTTGGGAAAAGTAATGGTGCCTGCAATTGCATTTAGTGTACGGAGTTATTATTAAATTAATACTTAATATAGTATTAATTAGAATACCAGCTATTGGAGTAAATGGTGCAGCAATTGGAACTATTTTCTGTAATTTAATTGCATGTGTTATAGGATTTGCAGTTTTAAAGAAAAATATGGATATAAAATTTGGATTTTCAAAATATATATTTAAGCCTAGTTTAGCTACAATAATTATGTCAGTATGTTCTTATTCAATATATTTAGGAATTAGTAGTATATTTTCAGCAAAAGTTGCCACAATATTAGCAATAGGAAGTGCTGTAGTAGTTTATATACTTGCAATTGTAGCCTTGAAAATATTTACAAAAGAAGAAATACACATGATTCCTTACGGACAAAAGATATATAAAATACTTGAAAAATTTGGAATTTATAAAGAAGAAAAAAACGCATAAAAAAGTCTAACTTTTTGCCAAAATACCACTTTGCCTTAGAAGGTCTAAGGATTAAAAGAAAAAAATAAATAAAAAAAAGAGGGATTTTAAATAATTTTGGCGAATAAATATATTGTAGATGAAAAAAGCTACATAAAAACAAAACTTTTAGGAGGTAATTTTAATGAACAAATCAGATTTAATCGCAGCTATAGCTGCTAAAACAGGAGACACAAAAAAAAGTGCTGAAGCAACAGTTAATGCTTTTGTTGACGTTGTAACAGAATCATTAGTAAAAGGAGACAAAGTACAATTAGTTGGATTTGGTTCTTTTGAAGTAAGAAAAAGAGCAGCTAGAAAAGGAAGAAACCCACAAACTAAAGAAGAAATCAAAATACCAGCATCTAAAGCTCCAGTTTTCAAAGCAGGAAAAGCTTTAAAAGATTTAGTTAACAAAAAATAAGATTTGTGAATGAATATAAAATATGAATTCATATAAGGGAAGATAGTTTGACTATCTTCTTTTTTATACAAAAATAAGGGCACAATTTAATGTAACCCTTATTTCTTTTTTTCTTTAGGTATAATAATCTCTTTTTTTCTCTCATCTTTAGTTTTTGGTTTTTGTATAGATAAATGTTTATACACAGGAGAAATATCTAAATCTTTTCCATTTCCATTAACAACTTGTATTTGTTTTGGTGTATCATCCATATTATCCACCCTCTCTTTTCATATATTTATATACTATCATACAAAAATAAAAAGTGCAACAACTATTTCTTGACACTATAAACATTTCGTGCAATAATATATGAAGATTGAAAAAGAGAAGGTATAATATGGAAATAGAAAAAATAAAAGGAATAATAGAAGCAATTTTATTTGCATCAGGACGAGTTGTAACAATAAATGAACTTGTGTCAGCATTAGAAATTAATAGAGATGATATTATAACTATAGTTGAAAATATGAAGCAAGAACTTGAAGAACAAAATAGAGGGATAGAGATTATAAAAGTTAATGATGGATACGGAATGTGTACTAAAAAAGAGTATTATGAGTATATATATCCTATATTTGATAAACGTAGTAAACCAAACCTATCAAATGCAGCCTTAGAATCTCTTGCGATAATTGCATATAATCCAGGAATTACAAGAGCTGAAATAGAATCTATTAGAGGAGTTAATTCAGATGCTACTATTTATAAATTATTAGAATATAATTTAATAGAAGATGCTGGAAAATTAGATGCTCCAGGAAGACCTACTACATATAGAACAACTGGAAACTTCTTAAAAATGTTTGGCTATTCTAACCTAGATGAATTACCAGACTTACCAAGATATAGAATGGACGAAAACAGGCAAATAGTAATAGACGATTTAATAGAAGAAAATAATAAAAAAGAAGAAACAAGTATTGAACAAACCAATATAGAAGAAAATCAAGATAATAATGAGAAGAATATAGAGGCTCCAGAACCCGAAAGGGAAAATGAAGTTAAAAATGAAGAGTAGTGGTAGAATAGTAATTCTATTAAAAAATTATAGAAAAGAGGAAGATAAAAATGAGATTATCACGGATCAGGAATTGGAACAATGAGAATAAATAAATTAGATGAAATGTACCCAGCACAAGATTTGCTTTTGCAATCTGGTCAATTAATACAATATGGAACGGGTATATATGCGTATGGAAACATACCATTATTAATAAAAAGAAAAGTGGAAAATATTATACAAGAAGTTTTAAATAAATATGGTTGTATTGAAGTTTCACTTCCAACTTTGCAACCAGATGTAATATGGAAAAATTCAGGTAGATGGGATAAATATGTTGATGAAGGTACAATGCTTACAGTTGCATCAGATAAAGGAGATTTTTGCTTAGCACCAACAGGGGAGGAAGCGGTAGTAGAATTTGCAAGAGAAAAGCTAAAATCATATAAACATATGCCAGTAACATATTATCAAATTGGGGAAAAATATAGAAATGAAATTAGAACAAGAGGATATTTATTAAGAGGAAAATCTTTTACAATGATGGATGCATACAGTTTTGATGAAGACGAAGAAGGTTTAGTTAAATCATATGATAATGTAAGAAAAGCATATATGGAAATATTTGAAAAGCTAGGTTTAAAAGTTATTCCAGTAGTTGCAGACAATGGAGCAATGGGTGGTAAGAAAAGTGAAGAATTTATGATGTTATCTAATATTGGAGAAGATACTATTTTATATGATGAAGAAACAGGTATTGGATTAAACACAGAAATATTAGAAAGAGAAGATTATAAAGAATATTTATCAAATGAATATGGAATAACAGATATTTCGAAATTACAGGAAAAAAGAACAATAGAACTTGGACACATATTCCAATTAGGAACAAGATATTCTAGTATGATGAATGGTTCATATATAAATAAAGATGGAGAGACAATGCCTTATTATATGGGATGCTATGGAATAGGCGTTAGTAGAACTGTTGCAGCAATTTATGAAGCATCAGTAATAAAATACGAAAATGAAGTTAAAGGAATAGCAATTCCAAAAGAAATTGCACCATATAAATTGCAAATTATTCCTAAAATAGAAAATGAAGAAAAATTAAAAGAAGCGGAAGAATTATATTCTAAACTAATCGAACAAGGAATTAATGTAGTAATAGATGATAGACAAAATGTAACAATGGGTGCAAAAATGAAAGATTGTAAAGTTCTTGGAACACCATTTATGGCTGTACTAGGAGATAAAGCAGAAAATGGATATGTAGAATTTGAAGATATTAAAACAGGTAAAAAAGAAATAATTAGAGGAGAAGAATTGATACAACTATTAAAAATTTAAATAATGGTAATAACTAATAATCATAACAGGCAGAAAGGTGATCTTTCTGCCTGTTATGGTAAAACCAAATCAAGTTTTCTGTGAAGCTTATCGGTTCTTCTTGGGCCGCTTATCAATGATGGAATGAATATAAGTAGGTGTTTTCGGTCCAGTTAAAGGGTACCAATGCCGTCCCATAGGGGAAAGTTTAGAAGTATTTGTTTTTTTGCTAAGCATATAAAAGCCTCCTTGTACAGTTTATTAATTTAAGTATAACATAATTCGCTATAAAATGCAAACCTTGTTACTTTTATAATATTTTACAATCAGTATAAGAATGAACAGTAACAAGATGGAGCCAGCCTAGAGTTTTACCTCTAGGCTGGCTTTGCTTTTTAAAATTCACAATTTTTTGGAGTTCTTGGGAATGGGATAACATCACGTATGTTCCCAATTCCTGTAATATACATTATTAATCTTTCAAAACCAAGACCAAATCCTGCGTGATCTACACTTCCAAATCTTCGAAGATCTAAATACCACCAGTAATCTTTCTTGTTTAGTCCTAGTTCATCCATTCTTCTTTCAAGCTTTTCTAAATTTTCTTCTCTTTGGCTTCCACCAATTATTTCTCCTATTCCAGGAGCAAGAAGGTCGGCTGCTGCAACAGTTTTTCCATCTGGATTTTGTTTCATATAAAAAGCTTTAATATCCATTGGGTAATCTGTTACAAATACAGGTTTTTTAAATATTACTTCACTTAAATATCTTTCATGTTCTGTTTGAAGATCACATCCCCATGATACTGGAAATTCAAATTTATCATTAGATTTTTCTAATTCCTTTATAGCATCAGTGTAAGAAATTCTTCCAAAATCAGAATTTACTAGCGTTTTTAATCTTTCAAGTAAAGTTTTATCAACAAAATTATTAAAGAATTCCATTTCTTCTGGACAATTTTCTAAAACATATGAAATAACAAATTTTAACATATCCTCTGCTAAATCCATATCGTCTTTTAAATCTGCAAAACAAATTTCTGGTTCAATCATCCAAAATTCTGCAGCATGTTTTACTGTATTTGAGTTTTCTGCTCTAAAGGTTGGTCCAAAGGTATATACATTTCTAAAAGCAAATGCGTAATTCTCAACATCTAGTTGACCACTTACTGTTAAGTGAGCAGGCCTTGCAAAAAAGTCTTTTGAATAATCTACATTTCCATCATCTGTTTTTGGGATATTATTAAAATCGAAGTTAGAAACACTAAACATTTCACCAGCACCTTCTGCATCACTTGAAGTGATTATTGGTGAATGTACATATACAAAGTTTCTTTCTTGGAAGAACTTGTGTATAGCATATGCAGCTGCAGAACGTACTCTAAATACAGCATTAAAAGTATTTGTACGTGGACGAAGATGTGCAATTGTACGTAAATATTCAAAAGAATGTCTTTTCTTTTGAAGAGGATAATCTGCATCTGATATATCGTATACTTCTATATTTTCTGCCTTTATTTCAAAGGCTTGCTTTGCATTTTCTGTTTTTACTAAGTTACCAGTTACTTTTATTGAAGAACTGATACTTAATTTACATATATCATCAAAATTAGATAAAGTATTATCGAAAACGATTTGTACATTTTTAAAAAATGAGCCATCATTAATTTCTATAAAACCAAAAGTTTTAGAGTCTCTTAAGGTCTTTACCCAACCCTCAATAGTTACTCTATTTTCTAGATATTTCTCCGTATCTTTATATAAATTTCTAATTGTTAATTTATCCATATTGTAACCTCCTAAAATAATGTTTTACATATTATATATAAAATCTTTCTTAAATTCAAGATTTTATACATACTTTCTAAACTTTTCTTGATTTTTAGGATTATATATAGTAAAATATTAAAATATAAACTGAGAAAGGAAATGAATTCTAATATGAATGAATATAGAACAAATACTTGTGGTGAATTAAATATAAAAGATGTAGGAAAAAAAGTAAGACTTGCAGGTTGGATTTCTAAAATAAGAAATTTAGGTGGAATGACATTTATAGATTTAAGAGATGAATTTGGAATTACACAAATTGTTATACAAAATAATGAAAAAACAGAAAAAATGTGTAAAGATTTAACTACAGAGACTTGTATTAAAGTAGAAGGAAATGTAATAGAAAGAGCAAGTAAAAATACTAAAATAGTAACAGGAGAAATTGAAATTTCTGCAGACAATATTGAAATACTTGGAAAATGTAAAAATATATTACCATTTGAACCAACTTCTGATAATTTATCTAATGTTAGAGAAGACTTACGTTTAGAGTATAGATTTCTAGAACTAAGAAATGAACATATCCATAAAAATATATTATTAAGATCAAATATAATGAAAACCTTAAGAAATAAAATGGATGAATTAGGTTTTACAGAAATTCAAACACCAATTCTAGCAAATTCTTCACCAGAAGGAGCAAGGGATTTTCTAGTACCAAGTAGATTGCATCCAGGAGAATTTTATGCTCTACCACAAGCACCACAACAATTTAAGCAATTGTTAATGGTATCAGGCTTCAATAAATATTATCAAATAGCACCATGTTTTAGAGATGAAGATCCACGTGCAGATCGTGCACCAGGTGAATTTTATCAACTAGATTTTGAAATGAGTTTTGCTACTCAAGAAGATGTATTTAAAGTATTAGAAGAGGTGGTTCCAAATGTATTTTCTAAGTTTACAAACTGGAAAGTTGATAAAGGACCATTTATAAGAATTCCATATAGAGAAGCTATGGAAAAATACGGAATTGATAAGCCAGACCTAAGAAATCCATTGATTATAAATGATGTAACAAAAGTATTTGAAAATACAGAATTTAATGCTTTTAAAGGAAAAACAGTAAAAGTAATAGCTGTAGAAATGACAGAAGAATTACCAAGAAAATTCTTTGATAGTATGAGTGAATTTGCAGTAAATGAACTAGGAGCAAAGGGACTTGCTTGGTGTAAACTTGATAATGAAAACACATTAAATGGTGGTATCTCAAAATTCATTTCTGATACTCAAAAAGAAGAAATAATAAATATTGCAGATGCTGAGAAAAATAGCGCATTATTCTTTATAGCAGACGAATTAGAAACAGCACAAAAAATAGCAGGTGGAGTAAGAATTGAACTTGGAAAAAGATTAGATTTATTAGAAAAAGATGTATATAGATTTTGCTTGATTGTAGATTTCCCTATGTATGAATATAATGAAGATGAAGGGAAAATAGACTTTAATCATAATCCATTTTCAATGCCACAAGGAGGATTGGAAGCACTAAATACAATGGAACCATTAGATATACTCGCATATCAATATGACTTGGTATGTAATGGGTATGAGATGGCATCAGGAGCAGTAAGAAATCATGATCCAGAATTAATGGTAAAAGCATTTGAAATAGCAGGATATAAAAGGGAAGATGTAGAAGAAAGATTTGGAGCATTATTTAATGCATTTCAATATGGAACACCACCACATGCAGGTGCAGCACCAGGACTAGATAGAATGGTAATGCTTATTGCAAATGAAGAAAATTTAAGACAAGTAATAGCATTCCCTAAAAATAAAAAAGCAAGAGATTTACTTATGAGAGCACCAAGTAAAGTATCTCCTGAACAACTTAAAGATGTTCATATAAAATTAGATATAGACAAATAGAAATAAGGTCTAAAATTGAGAAAAAGTCAACGGTTAAATTTTGTCTTAACTATTGACTTTTTCTTAATTTAATTCTTAATTAGCAGAATTATGATCAATTTTTTGATTTAAGTTTTCATTAATTTGGTCAATTTTTTGACTCAAATTTGTAATTTAAAACTATGTGGTAATAAATCATTGATAGAATATTCTTCTATTTCATCATTTTTTCCAAAACAAGCATAAATTTTAAAGCTATTATCTACATATTGATTCATAAATTGTCTACAATATCCACAAGGAAGGCAATTGTCTAAAATAGTAGTATTTTTTAATCCACCAACTACTACAATATAAGAAAATTCACGTTCTCCTTCTGATAATGCTTTAACAAAGGCTGTACGCTCTGCGCAAATACTTTGTATTCCATCATTTTCAATATTACAACCAGAATAATATTTTCCGTGATTTAGTAACAAGACAAGCTCCAACATAATATTCACTTGCACAAGCATTAAGTCGTGCTTTTTTTGCAATTTGTATTGCTTTAGATATATCCATAATATCACTCATTTCTTATAAAATATAAGTTAATTATATTACTATATATAAAAAAGTCAAGGAAATGGTTAGCTAATATATTAATAAGTAAATATAAACCTTATTATAATGACAATAATTGTTTATATCTAATGTTATAAAGTGAATTAATAAAATTGTGATAAAAACTTCAAATTAATTCTTATTTGATATATAATAGAAAAGTAAAAAGGAGAGTTGAATTTATATGAAATTAGGGGTTGCATTTTCCGGTGGAGGAGTAAAAGGAGCGGCGCATATTGGAGTACTTAAAGCTTTGAGAGAAAATAATATTAAAATAGATGCAGTAGCAGGAACTAGTGCTGGAAGCATTGTTGCAACACTATATGCACTTGGATATACTGAAGATGAAATGATAAAACTATTTAGATATTTTGCAAAAGGGATGTTAAAAGCAAATCCAGGTGATGTTGTAACTAATGTTAAAAATGGAAAAGGGCTTAGGTTAGATGGAGCATTTTCTAGTATAAATGTAGAACTTGCAATAAAGGAAGTTGCGAAGTATAAAAATATAAGTAATATAAATGAATTATCTATGCCAATTGCAATTCCTACAGTAGATATTAATACAAGCAAAAAGTATGTATTTACAAACCATAATCAAAAGGAAGATTATTATATTAGAAATATTGAAATAGCAAAGGCAGTAAGAGCAAGTTGTACATATCCAGGAGTATTTGCACCTTTTGATTATGGAGAATATAGATTTGTAGATGGAGGAGTTTTAGATAACATTCCAGCAGATGAAGTGAAAAAATTAGGTGTAGACAAGATTTTAACAATAAAATTTGTATTAAATAGAAATTCAAAACCAAGAGGAATATATGGTATAACAATGAAATGTGTTGATACTATATATGAAGGTTTATCCAGAGAAGCAATTGAAAATAGTGATTATATATGCGATATAGACGTAAGTAAAGCAAATGCTTTTAGTATAAAGAAAATAGACTATTGCTATGAGGAAGGATATAAATATGCAATTAGTAAAATAAATGAAATAAGGAAGATGCTTCAAGAGTAAAAATAATGCAATCACCCAATTTATGTAGTTAGCATAATATATATATCATAAGGAGGGTGATTTTTTTATGGGTACATATATTATAGAAGGAGGAAAGAAACTTTCACGGAGAGGTAGAAGTGTCTCGGTTCTAAAAATGCTTCACTTCCAATTCTTGCTGCAACCATATTAAACAATGGTATTACAAAGCTATATAATGTTCCTGATATTCATGATACAAGAGTAATGTTAGAAATACTTAAAAGTTTAGGTTGCAAAGTTAAGCGTAGTAGTGATAAAATAGTTATTGATGCAAGAAAAATAAAAAAATATGAAATACCAGAAGAACTTATGAGAAAAATGCGTTCAAGTATAATTCTTGCAGGGGCATTACTGGGAAGATTTAAAGAAGCAACCTTTTCATGTCCAGGTGGATGTGATATTGGTGCAAGACCTATTGATTTACATTTAAAAGCATTTGAAAATTTAGGTATAAATATTAGTGAAAATACTGGATATGTTAAGTGTAAATGTGATAGAATAGAACCTGGCAAAATACATTTTGATTTTCCAAGTGTTGGAGCAACAGAAAATGCTATTCTAGCAGCGGTTCTAACAGATGGAGAAACTACAATTGTAAATGCGGCAATGGAACCGGAAATTGTTGATTTACAAAACTTTTTAAATAAATTAGGAGCAAAAATAACAGGTGCAGGAACTAGCGAAATTATAATTCAAGGAGTCTCAAACCTTAAAAGTTCCGGGTATAAAGTAATGCCAGACAGGATTGAAGCAGGTACTTTACTTTGTGCAGGAGCTGTTACTGGACGGAAATATTACATTAAAAAATGTGGTTGTAGAACATTTAGTACCAGTAATTGAAAAATTAGAAGAATGTGGTTGTAAGATTGATTATGAAAAAGATAGATTAACTTTACAAGCGCCTAAAAAATTAAAAGCAACAGATATAAAAACAATGCCATATCCAGGATTTCCAACAGATATGCAAGCTATTTTTGGAAGTATGCTTACTACTTCTAAAGGTACATCTGTTGTTATAGAAAATATATTCGAAAATAGATATAAGTATGCAAGTGAATTACAAAGAATGGGAGCAAAATTTGTAATAGATGGAAGAACGGCTGTAATTAAAGGGGTAAGAAGATTGATTGGCGCAAATGTTATGGCTAAAGATTTACGAGGTGGTGCAGCACTTGTTATTGCAGGACTTAATGCAAAAGGAAAAACAAAAATAGAAAATATTGAATATATTTTAAGAGGCTATGAAAATTTAGACGATAAATTAAACACATTAGGAGCGAAAATTACGAAAGAAGTGTGATAGTGTGAAAAAAGAAGGTATGAATAAACAAAAAAATACAGAACTAAATTTTCTTTATATGGAGGAGCAAAAAAATACTAAGAAAAGGAAAAACATTAAACCAAAAAATATAGTTAAAACAAAAAAGAAAAATACAAGGGCAGGCAGAGGGTCTGCCCAAGAGAGTAATACATTTAATTTTGATAATGAAATCGTAATTGGAGTAACTAAAATACCAGATGAAAAAAATACTGTAACAAATAATAAAAAGAAAGAAAAAACAAAAGTTAAGGATAAAAATAGAAAAAAGAAAAATATTCAAAAGGGTAATTCAAACAATAGAAGAACGAGAGAAAATATAGACAATATATATAAAACGAAAACTAAACAAACTTCAAAAGATAGCAAAAGAAAAAATAAAATTATAAAAGGTATAGTAAAATGGACAATCTTGCTTTCGGCTCTAATTGCATCATTTATATACTTTATGATGTCACCATTATTTAATTTATCAGAAATACAAGTACAGGATAATGAAAAGATAAGTACAGATACAATTATTAGTTTATCTAGACTTACAATAGGAGATAATATTTATAAGACAAGCATTAATAAAATAAAGAAGAATATAAAACAAAATGCTTATATAGAAAGTGTTGAAGTAAAAAGAAAATTGCCAAACATAATACAAATAAATGTTAAAGAAAGAAAAACTACATATAATTTAGAATATGCAAACAGCTTTGTTTATATAAATAACCAAGGATATATATTAGATATACTAGAAAATAAATTAGAAGTTCCTATAATAGAAGGATATACGACAAGCGGAGAGAATATGATAGTAGGAAATAGGTTAAATGATGAGGATTTAGAAAAATTAGGAACAGTATTAAAAATTATGGAGTCTTCTAGCGTAAATGATATAAGTAACCTTATAACAAAGATAAATATTAGTGATAAGCAAAATTATATTATCTTTTTGGAAGGAGAAAAGAAAACAGTTTATTTAGGAGATGCATCAAATTTAAGTACAAGAATGTTATATTTAAAAGCAATTCTAACAGAAGAACGAGGAATTGAAGGAGAAATTTTCGTAAATGGTGATTTAAATAAGAGCAATGTTTATTTTAGAAGAAAAGAGTAATTTATTAAAATAAGTTAAATATTTAAGCATTTTAATTAATAGAGAAATGGAGGAAGTTTAAGTGAAAAAGAGACAAGTTGCAATTACATTAGGAATTATGTGCATTATTTTAACCTTTTGTATTATGGTACAATTAAACACAATAGAAGATGCAACAAATACTGCACGGAAAGAGTGATACAGAAAATGGATTAAGAGATCAAGTATTAAGGTGGAAGGAAAGATATGACAGAGTATATGCTGAATTAGAGGTCGCAGAAAAAACTCTTGAAAGCGAGAGAAAGACAAGTACAAGTACAGATTCAGGCTCAATAGAAAAACAAAAACGATTAAAAGAACTAAATACATATTTAGGTTTAACTGATGTAACAGGTTCAGGAGTAATTATTACGGTTAAAGATAATATGAATTCTAAATTTGTAACCTCAAGTGATTTAGTACATGATGGAGATTTGCGAGCAATTATAAATGAAATAAAAAATATAGGGGCAGATGCAATAAGTATTAATGGACAAAGAATTGTACCATCAACTGTAATAAGCTGTGCAGGAGCGATTGTTCAGATAAACGGAGAATCAATAGGTGCACCATTTGTTATTGAAGCAATAGGAAATGAGGGATTAGAGAGTAATTTGCTAAGACCAGGTTCATTTATTGACAAATATGGTGATCAAATTTCGATAACTGTTAAAAAAAGTGATAATATAACAATTAAGAAGTATAATGGTGTATTAACTAATAAATACATAAAAAATGCAGAGTAGGTGATGGAATTGAAAAAAGGTAAAAATATTATGATTATGACAATTGGGCTTATATGTTTTATTTTAACATATGTCATATTTGTTCAATTTAAAACAATAGAAGAAACTAATATAACAGAAATAGAAACCATGACAGAAACTGAGCTAAGAGAAAAAATAGCTTCATGGAAAGAAAGATATGAAGAAACAAACCAAAAGTTACAAGAAACAAATGAGACGATTACTGAATATAGACAAAAAAAGGAAGCAAACCAAGAAGCAGTAGAATTATTAGATAAAGAATTATTACAAGCACAGATTTTAGCAGGGGAGACTGATGTAATAGGAGACGGAATAGTTATAAAACTAGCTCAAAATGAAGAAAGCGAGTTGTTACAAGCACGTGATTTACTACATTTAATAAATGAATTAAACTCAGCAGGAGCAGAAGCTATTAGTATTAATGATCAAAGAATTACTAATATGAGTGATATTGTAGATATATATGTTGATGATATAGTACATTACATATTAATAAATAAAGAAACTAAAAAAAGAATAGTATCACCTTATGTCATAAAAGCCATTGGTGATCCAAAATACTTAGAAAGTGCACTTACTACAAAAACAGTAGGATTTATGGATATGTATTCTGAATATGCAGTGTCATTGGAAAGACAAAATAATATTAGAATTCCAAAATATTCTGGTAAAATAGAAATAAAATATATTGATATGGAGGGGGAAAAATAAGATGATTTTTATAGCAATCTTAATAGGATGTATTATAGGAGCACTTGCTGGAATGAATGCACCAATTATACCATATAGTATGTCAGGATATTTGGCAATTTCAATTATAGCAGCACTTGACTCGGTATTTGGTGGAATAACATCTGTTCTAAAAGGTAATTTTGATTTAAAAATTTTTGTTTCAGGTTTTTTTGGAAATGCAATCTTATCAATATTACTAACATATTTAGGTGAAAAATTAAATGTAGATATTTACCTTGCTGCAATTATAGTATTTGTTGGAAGAATGTTTACAAATTTAGCAATTATACGTAGATATTACCTTGATAAATGGACAGGTAAGAAAAAAGAAAAAACTAGTGATAATAAATAATAAAAAAGAGCAATAGACAGATGATTTTAGTCTGTCTATTGCTTTTTTATTATTACAAAAGTAAAAGTGTTATATTAGTAATAACTATTTTAATATTTATTTATCTTTATAAAAAATGGAGTAAATTGGTAAAAAACGACAAATCCCTACTGTATCAAGCAATATACAATATTATTACAAAACTACAACGAAAATATTACAAAAATATTACAAAAACTATTGACTTTTTTAATAAAATATAATATTCTTACGTAAGAAAAATACAATATAAAGATGGAGGAATAAGCTTTGGCAATAGGTGATATAATTGTTGGAATTGATATCGGAACATCTAAAGTATCAGCTGTTGTAGGGGAAGTTAATAATTTTAATCAAATTGAAATTATATGTTCAACTAGCAGTAAATGCGAAGGTATCAAAAAAGGAAAAATAATTAACGAAGATAAAATTGCGGAAGCGTTAGCTAAAACAATAAAGAATGCTGAAGATGAATCAAATTTAAAGATAAATTCTGCATATGTTACAATACCAGGTAAATATGCAACAATAGTGCAAAATAGTGTTACAAAAGAGTTAAAAGACAAATATGCTGGAATTTCTGTAAGAGATGTGGGACAAGCTATAATGCAAGTAAGAGACATTGAAGTACCAGATGGAAAAACTATTATAGACATAGTACCAAATGATTTTGTATTAAGTGATGGAAAAACCACTAAAGATCCAGTAGGAAACTTAAGTCCAGAATTTACATTAAATGCACAAATAATAATAGCAGATAAAGATTATACAAGACAACTTGCAGGAATATTTAGAAAAGCAGGACTAGAAATAGATGGTATAGTACCTAATACACTTGCAGAAAGAAACTTAATATTAGATGTAAATGAACTACATGATAATGTTATGCTATTAGATATAGGAGCAGGAAACACAGATATTGGAGTATTTGAAGGTGAATCATTTATCTATACAAATACAATACCATTAGGTGGAGATAGTATTACAAACGATATAGCGGTAGTACTTAATATATCTTTAGAAGAAGCTGATAAATTAAAAAGACAGTATGGACTTGCTTTAAAATCTTTTATTGATAATGATAATGATATAATTTTAAATACCTATAAAGGTGATTCAAAAAATAAAATTATAAAAAGTTCAGAATTAATTGAGATTATTGAAGCAAGAATTGAAGAAATATTCTTATTAGTAAATAAAGATATAACAAACCAAGGAATTAAACCTAGAATAAACAATGTAGTATTAACAGGACAAGGAATAACAAATATAAATAAAAGTGATGTAGCAGGAAAAATAATACTAAACATACCAGTGAAAATATCAACAGGAAGATTAATAAGCACGGTAAGACCAAGTTATCGCACAGCTTATTCATTAGTAAGATATATTGCAGCTAGACCTTTTGCAAAAACTGTATCAAGTAGTATAGATACAAAATTAGACACAAATATTTTTACTACAGTAATGGAAAGAATAAAAGAATTTTTCTATTCATAGAGAATAAAGATGTTTTTAATTTTAAAAAATAAATAAAAATTATTGGGAGGAAAGAAAATGATGGTAGATTACGAAGAAAATAATGATAGAATGATGGACGGCACAGCTACAATAAAAGTAATTGGTGTAGGGGGAGCAGGAAACAACGCTGTAAATAGAATGGTTGAATCAGGAATTAGAGGAGTAGAATTTATTTCTGTAAATACTGATAGACAAGCTCTTCAAGAATCAAAAGCTGCTACTAAAATCCAAATAGGAGAAAAAATAACAAGAGGACTAGGAGCAGGAGCAAATCCTGATATAGGAGCTCAATCAGCAGAAGAATCTAAATCAGAAATAGCAGAAGTGTTACGTGGAGCAGATATGGTTTTCGTAACAGCTGGTATGGGTGGAGGAACAGGAACAGGTGCCGCACCAATAGTTGCAGCTGCTGCAAAAGAAATGGGAATTTTAACAATAGGTGTTGTTACAAAACCATTCACATTTGAAGGTAAAAAAAGACTTTCACAAGCAGAACGTGGAATTGAAAG
>JAAVZA010000007.1 GCA_022791395.1 Clostridia bacterium | reverse complement strand
TGTTATTCTGATAAATGTTCTGTTTCTAGAAGAAATTATGGACCAGGACAACATGGACAAAAGAAAGCTAAGCTTTCTGAATATGGTACTCAATTAAGAGAAAAACAAAAAACAAAATCATTCTATGGAGTAGGAGAAAAACAATTTAGAAAATACTTCGAAATGGCTTCAAATAAAAAAGGAGTTACTGGTGAAAACTTACTTCAAATATTAGAAAGTAGATTAGATAACGTAGTTTACAGATTAGGATATGGATCATCTCGTGCTCAGGCAAGACAACTTGTAAACCATGGACTATTTGAAGTAAATGGAGGAAAAGTTGATATTGCATCATACTTAGTAAAAGCAGGAGACGTAATTGCAGTTAGAGAATCAAAGAAAGATAAAGAAATTATAAAAGTAAACTCAGAAGCAAATTCTGCAAGACCAGTACCAACATGGCTAGAAAAAGATGCTGAAAAATTAGGTGGAAAAGTAGTAAGATTAGCATCAAGAGAAGATATAGACTTACCAGTAGAAGAACACTTAATCGTAGAGTTATACTCTAAATAATAGCTAATATTAGTGGCAATAACGATACCGACTAATAATAGATATGAAGAAGTAGAACTTCATAAACCAGGGAGGTAAAAATGATAGAATTTGAAAAGCCAAATATTGAATGTTTAGAAATAAATGATGATAACAATTATGCAAAATTTGTTTGTGAACCACTAGAAAGAGGATATGGTGTAACAATAGGAAACTCATTAAGAAGAATCCTACTTTCATCACTTCCAGGAAGTGCCATAACAAGTGTAAAAATTGATGGAGTAGTACATGAATTTTCTACAATACCAAATGTAGTAGAAGATGTACCAGAAATAGTAATTAACTTAAAAAATGTAAGATTAAAAACATTTGATGATGAAGAAAAAATCATAAGAATTGATTTTAAAGGTGAAGGTGAAGTAACAGCTGCTGATATTATAACAGATAGTTCAGTAGAAGTACTAAATCCAGATTTACATATAGCAACTGTTTCAGAAGGTGGACATTTAAAAATGGAAATGACAGTTGATAGAGGTAGAGGATATAATAGTGCTGCAAAAAATAAAAAACCAAACCAAGATATTTCTGTATTACCAATAGATTCAATTTATACACCAGTTAAAAAAGTAAACTATTCAGTTGAAAATACTAGGGTTGGACAAATGGTAGACTTTGATAAATTAATTATTGAAGTTTGGACAGATGGAAGCTTAAAAGCTGATGAAGCATTAAGCTTAGCTGCTAAAGTTATGACAGGACATTTAGAAATATTTATAGATTTATCTGAAGCAACAAAAAACACACAAGTTATGATTGAAAAAGAAGAATCTAAGAAAGAAAAAGTATTAGAAATGTCAATAGAAGACTTAGAGTTATCAGTTCGTTCATTCAATTGTTTAAAAAGAGCTGGAATTTCTACTGTTGAAGATTTGGCAAATAAAACTGAAGAAGATATGATGAAAGTAAGAAATCTAGGAAAGAAATCTTTAGATGAAGTTACACATAAATTACATTCTTTAGGATTAGATTTTGCAAAAGAAGAAGAATAGTGGAATAATTGACAAGTAAAAGATTTTAAGAGTAAAGTAAAATTTAAGAAGAGGTGAAAACAAGTGGCAAGAAATAGAAAATTAGGAAAACCAACTGATCAAAGATTAGCTATGCTTAAATGCTTATCTACAGATGTAATTCTTCATGGAAAAATCCAAACAACTGAAACAAGAGCAAAAGAAGTAAAAGCAATCGTTGATAGTGTAATAGCATTAGCTGTTAAAGAAAAAGACAACTTCGAAATGGTAGATGTTAAAGTTGTAACAGCAAAATTAGATGCTAAAGGAAATAAAGAAACTGTAAAGGCAACAAGCAAAAATGGTAAAGAATACCTAAAAGTTGTAAAAGAAGAAAAAACAGTATCAAGACAAAAAGATATGCCATCAAGATTAAATGCAAGAAAGAAAATTATGACAAAAGTTAACAAAGTAAAAGATGAAAATGGTAAAAACATCGATTTACCAAGTAAACTATTTAATGAAATTGCACCAAAATATGCAGATAAAAATGTTGGTGGATATACAAGAATAATTAAAATAGGACAAAGAAGAGGAGACGCAGCTCCAATAGTAATCCTAGAATTAGTTTAATAAAATAATTTAATATTATCAAGAGTGGACGAGAGAATCGGCTTTATGACTCCACAGCAACCTAAAGTTTTAAGGTGCTAATACCGACAAAGCAAAGTGCTTTGAGTGATGATTTCTTAAAAGTTATTATGAGACCTTTGCTTTAATGCAAAGGTCTTTTGTAATAGAAAATATAAGTACCAATAATTAACTAAAAAGGGAGAATTAAAATGAGAAAATTATTTACTAGTGAAAGTGTAACAGAAGGACATCCAGATAAACTATGTGATTATATATCAGACAGTGTTTTAGATGCTTGCTTAAAAGAGGACAAGTATTCAAGAGTAGCCTGTGAAACAGTAGCAGGAAAGGGAGAAATATTTATAACAGGAGAAATTACATCTAATGCAAATATTGATATAGAAAAAATAGCTAGAAATGCAATAAAAGAAATAGGATATGATAATGAAAATTTAGATATGGATTATAGAACCTGTAAGATCAATTTAAATATATCTAAGCAATCACCAGATATAGCTTTAGGAGTAGATAAATCTTTAGAAGATAAAACAGGGGAAAGTATAGAATCTATGGGGGCAGGAGACCAAGGAATAATGTTTGGCTTTGCCTGTGATGAAACAGATGCATATATGCCACTTCCAATATATCTTGCACACAAACTATCTAAAAAATTAACAGAAGTTAGGAAAAGTGGAGTTATAGACTATTTAAGACCAGATGGAAAAACACAAGTAACAATAGAATATGAAGACGATAAACCATTAAGAGTAGATACAATAGTAATATCAACACAACACAATGAAGACATAAACTTGGAAACATTAAGAAAAGATATAAAAGAAAAAGTGATTAAAGAAGTAGTACCAGCTGAATTATTAGATGAAAATACAAAATATTATATAAATCCAACAGGAAGATTTGTTATAGGAGGGCCACTTGGAGATAGCGGGTTAACTGGAAGGAAAATAATTGTAGATACATATGGTGGTTACAGTCGTCATGGTGGAGGAGCGTTTTCTGGAAAGGATCCTAGCAAAGTTGATCGTTCTGCTGCGTATATGGCAAGATTTATAGCAAAAAATATAGTAGCAAATAAACTAGCTAAAAAATGTGAAATCCAATTTAGCTATGCTATAGGAGTGGCAAAACCTGTATCAATATATGTAGATACATTTGGAACAGGAACTATTCCTGAAGAAGAAATAGTAGATTTGATATATAAAAAATTTGAATTAACTCCAACAGGAATAATAAACTATTTAAACTTAAGAAGTCCAATATATACTAAAACAACAAACTATGGTCATTTTGGAAAAAATGATTTACCCTGGGAAAAAGTTATTGAATTATAATCTACAATATGATATAAGTTAATTAAAACAAAGATAAATATAATAAAGGATGCACAAAAGTGAAGGAAAAATTAGTTAGAATAAAAAGTGAAAATAAAATATTAATAATGTTAGCATTTTATAGCATAGCAATAGGTCTTTGGAAAAATTTTAGACAATTATGGTTACAGGGAAATAGTCTTGATGTAACTGTTATAAGCCAAATATTGAGTTTAGGAACTCTTATGTGTGCTATATGCCTATTTATAACAACAAAATATACTAGCTTAAGTAAAATAAAGAAATTTATGGTTATATGTTTAATAGTTAAAATAATAACATTTATATTAATGTATATTTTAAATTGTACAGGAAATAATGCTTTAATTGGAATGCTTACAATTGTTGATGTTGTTACAGAAAAATTAATTATAATAAATATATATCCATTTATATTAACTATCAAAAAAGATGATATTTTATATAGTAAGAGAAAATTAGTAGAATACTTATTTTGTGATATAGGAATATTAGTTGGAGGAACCTTAATAGGAAAAACAATATTTGGATTAAATATTGATTATAATTTGTTATTATTTATATCATTTTTATTTGCTACTATATCGTTTATTGTATTAATAACTATAAAACAAGATTATAAAGAAGAAAAAGTAGAGTCAAATTTAAGAATTATCTATGAACTATTTAAAGATGATATTTTTAGAACATATTTAATATATGTATTAATATCAAATATAGCAATGAGTACAGGCTTAGGAATAAAAATGTTAATGTTAACAAACTTATTAGATTTTTCTGCAAGTAATGCAACAAATTATTTATTAATTGTGGGGTTATTTGCAGATTTAATAGGAATAATTGCGGTAAAACATCTCACACCCAAAAACGATTATATAACAGTAACAATTAAGTTTGGAATAAGATTTATTTTTTATTTAATTACATTTTTTACAAATAATTTAATAATAGCATTTATAGCAATAACCTGGTCTATACTAATATCTACTGCATATGAGAATATAGTAGATGCGCCATATATAAATAGAATAAAAAATCAATATCAATTGATGTTTAATAGTATAAAATTCATTGTAGCACTGATAGGAGAAGCTATAGGATTATATTATGCAGGCTTAACATATAATTATGGAATAGGATATATGTTAGGAATGTCAGCATTTTTTATGATTTTTCAAATAGGGTTTGCTTATAGACTGATATATATGAGAAAAAATAAAGAATTAGAAACAAAAATAGAAGTAGGAGAATAGAAATTCCTGCTTCTATTTTTTGATAATTATTTTTAGCTATTTGCAATAACAACTGCTATATCATATATTAGTTTCAGTTTTTCTGGCGGACAATTTTTTAGTAAAACTGAAAAATCATTGTCTAAATAACTTTTAGAAGTACTAGATGTACCATTTAAAATATATCCTTCTGTTACATTAAGTATCTCACAAATTTGAGCTATTCTTTTTAAATTGATTTCAGTACTGCCACGTTCAACACGACTTAAAAATGCTACTGAAACATCCAATTTTTCTGCTAAGACTTCTTGAGTTATATTTTTATCCTTTCTTGCTTTATGAATTCTTGAACCTATTAATTTATAATCTATTGCCACATTACCCACATCCTTCCATGGGCTTAAATATAGCATTTATAGGTATAATTTAACAGAAACAAACAAGTAAATGTATACTAGCAGTAAAATTATTTACTGAATATGTTAAGAAAAGAATCAACAATAACTTTTATTGGTTTATTATCATTATATAAATCTACTAAAATTTTATTTGTAAAAGGTATTTTCCAAAGTAAAAATCCGTAACCCTATTATACAAATAATAGTTATGAAAAAAGCCAATATATCTTTTAGCTTATTTTTGTGGTAGGGTATATGTGTTTCATAGTATATAGTTTCTTCTGGTGCTGCATCATAATATATGTTATAGTTTGCTTGATTAAAATTAGGATTTTGATTGGCCTCATATTGATAATTATCTTGAAAAGGGTTTTCATATCTATTATTAGTATTTGAAAAATTATTAGAATTAGTTTGATTTTTTAAATAAGAAATCTCATTTTGTAATTCTACTACTAAATGTTCTAAATGTTCATTTTTATTAATTATTGCCTCAATATAGCTATTTTTATCATAGTCAAGTTCTGAATCATAATCTTTTCTTGAAGCTTCATTTGAAAGAACTTCATAAGCTTCATTAATTTCTTTAAATTTAGCTTCAGCCCATTCTTTTTTTTGTTCACTTTGTGTATCAGGGTGATATTTTTTTGCAAGAACTTTGAAAGCCTTATCAATAATCTCTTTAGAGGCTTTAACATCTACTTCTAGTATCTCATAATAATTTTTCATAGGTAAATTTATTCTCCTTTTATAATCATAAAATAATCATATCATAAAAAGCAAAAAAATTCGATATATTACTTGAAAAAAATAGATTGTTATTATACAATACATATAGAAAATTTGTTTGTAAAGGAGAATTATAGATGCTTGCATATATTAAAGGAACTCTAGAAATGAAATTTGAAGGATATGTTGTAATAGATGTAGGAGGACTTGGATATAAAGTTTTTATGTCTGAAAATTCTATAGAAGAATTAGGTAGTATTGGAGATATAGTGAAAGTACATACCCATTATCATGTAAGAGAAGATGATATAAGTATATATGGTTTCAAGACAAATGAGGAACTAAAAATGTTTGAACTTTTATTAGGAGTAAGTGGAATAGGAGCAAAATCAGCAATAAATATGTTGTCAAATATAACTCCATCAAGCTTTGCATTAGCAGTAATTACAAACGATACATCAAAATTAGTAAAAATTCCAGGAATAGGTGCGAAATCTGCTGCAAGAATTGTTTTAGAATTAAAAGATAAACTAAAAACAATAGAAGCAAAAGAAGAAAATACTGAAATAAAAGAAGCAATACAAGATGATAATAAAATAACAGAGGCAATTTCAGCATTACAAGTACTTGGATATAATAGAAAAGAAATAGAAAAAGCATTATCAAAAATAGACAAAGATAATCTATCATTAGAGGATATAATTAGAAAGGGATTATCAATATTAGGAAGATAATTACAGAAAGAAGTGAGTAGAAAATGGATTTATCAAAGCCACTAGCATATAGAATGAGACCAAAGAGTCTAGAGGAATATGTTGGTCAAGAGCATATCTTAGGACAAGATAAAATTTTATATAGAACAATTAAAGCAGATAGATTATCAAGTATTATTCTATGGGGTCCTCCGGGATGTGGAAAAACTTCGCTTGGTAGAGTAATAAGTGAAACTACAAAATATAAATTTACAAAGATAAATGCTGTAACAGCAGGGGTAAGTGATATAAAAAAAGTAGTAGAAGAAGCAAAAAATGTATTTTTAAACCCAACTGGAAAATGTATTTTATTTATAGATGAGATACATAGGTTTAATAAATTACAGCAAGATGCACTTTTACCTTTTGTTGAAGATGGAACAGTAATATTAATAGGGGCAACTACAGAAAATCCATATTTTGAAGTAAATAAAGCTTTAATTTCAAGATCAATGGTATTTAAATTAGAACCTTTAACTACTGAGGATATTTTTAAAGTATTAAAAATGTCACTTGAAAGGGAAGAAGGACTAAAAAGTTTTAATATAAAAGTAGAAGATGAAACTTTAAGAAAAATTGCAGAAGTATCAAATGGAGATGTAAGAACAGCTTTAAATGGATTAGAAGTAGCGGTGCTTACAACAAAAGTAGATAAAGATGGATTTATTAATATAACAAACGAGATAGCAAAAGACAGTGTACAAAATAGGAAGGCAATTTTTGATAAAAATGGAGATAGCCATTATGATAATATAAGTGCATTTATAAAATCAATGAGAGGTAGTGACCCAGATGCTGCAATATTTTATTTAGCACGTGCATTAAATGGCGGAGAAGATCCAATGTTTTTAGCAAGAAGAATTGTAATTCAAGCAGCCGAAGATGTAGGAATGGCAAATCCTCAGGCTTTAGTAGTTGCTACTTCTGCAATGCAAGCTGTACATATGGTTGGAATGCCAGAAGCTAAATTAATTCTAAGTGAAGCAGCAGTATATGTAGCAACTTCTAAAAAATCAAATGCAACATATTTAGGCATTAATAGAGCATTACAAGATGTACAAACTATGGATACGGGAGAAGTTCCAATGCATATAAGAAATGCTACCCGTGAGGGAATGGAGCAATTTGGATATGGTGAAGGTTACAAATACCCACACGATTATCCAGGACATTTCGTAGAACAGCAATATTTACCAGATAAAATGTTAGGAACGAAATATTATATTAAAGATGATACTATAGAATAATAAAAACTATATTATATTAAAAGAATATAGTTAAGGGGATTGCATAATGCAATCCCCATTTATATATTATTAAAATTTATTTGTTATCATCTGATTTATATACTTTAACATGTTTTTTACTGGTTTTATCATCATCTGGTACATATTCCAATATTTCAGATATTTCACAGTTAAAAACTTTACACATATTATTAAGTTGTCTTATATCAATCCTCTTTGTTTCTTCATAATACATTTTTGAAACAGTTGCCGGACGCATATGTGCTAAATCAGCTAAAGTTTTTTGTGTCATCTTATGTTTTCCTAATAAATCGGAAAGCTTAATTCTAATCATATTATCACCCTCCTTAAATATTTTGTCGTAAAATGTCGAAAAAACAGAACTTTTTTATTTTTGTTGTATTTTATCATTTAATGTATTAAAATTACACAGTATGGAAAGAATATAACGATAAAAGTAATTAAAAGTTATCTAGTGGTAAAAAAGGAAACAAAGTATAAATACTTATAAAAACAGGGAGTGGATTAATAGATATTATGGGCAGGCTAGAAAAAGACGAGATTAAGAAAAATATATATTCTAGAGATTGGAAAGAAAAAAATGATGAATATTTAAAAGCATTAGAAAGATTTTTTGATATAACAGATAATATAGAAGATGAAAATTTAAGAATGGATATTATATATAAAATGTTAAAATGTGATGAAGTTTTAACAAAATTAGCTGAAAACACCTTTAAGTCAAATGCATAGAATTTTAAAAGGGAAATTTGAGAGATAAGTATAAAAAATATGAATTTGCTAAAAATAAGTATTATAAATTATTTATTTTATGGTGTTAAATATGATTAAAAAGATATTAATTGGACTATTAGCTGGGTTAGTAAGTGGATTTTTTGCTACTGGTGGAGGAATGATAGTAGTTCCAGCACTTGTATATCTACTTAAAACAAATGAACATAGTGCAAGGGCAACATCACTTTTTGTAATATTACCAATGGTTATAACGAGTGGTATTTTTTACTATAGAAATGACTATATAGATTGGAAAATTGGATTTTTATGTGCAATAGGAGGAATAATAGGAGGTTTCTTAGGTGCAAAGTATTTAAAAAAAATTCCAGAGATATATTTAAAAATATCATTTACAATTTTTTTAATATATGTATCTATAAAAATGATTGTTGGGTGACAAATTATAAGGTGGTGTTTTATGTTTGAAATATTAATTGGTATTATATCAGGTTTTGTAAGTGGTATGGGAATGGGAGGAGGTACAATACTTATATTGTGTCTTTCAATGTTTTTGGGAATAGAACAGCATGTAGCACAAGCAACAAATTTAGTATTTTTTATACCGACTTCTATAGTTGCAATTATTATAAATATCAAGCAAAAAAATGTAGATTTTAAACTTGCTATACCAATTGCTGTTTCAGGAGTAGTCGGAGCAGTAATAGGAGCAATTTGCTCTAATAAAACTGATGTGACAATGTTAAAAAAATATTTTGGAATATTTTTAGGATTAATTGCACTTTGGGAAATATATTCATTAATAAAAAAGTATAAACTAAAAGAAAAAACACATACTAGGTAGTAATAGGTAATATTGATTACTAAAAACTTATAAGGAGGTAATATTTATGAAATTTATAAAAGGAATGGTAATGGGAACTCTAATTTCAGCTGGTGTAGTTATGATGTATAATGAGAGAAATTCAATGAAAAAAAATAAAATGGTTAAAAAGGGAAAACAATTTATTAAAAAGATGGGAATTATCTAATAATTCCCATCTTCAATTATAGAATAATTATAAATTATTTACAATCTTTACATTCTTTACAATCGCAACACTCAGCACATTCGCAGTTACGTTCACATTTGCAATCTGGTTTATGCTCTGGTTTACATTCTGGTTTGCAGTTTCCTAAAAAACAGTCACATTTATCCATTTTTACACCTTTTAGGCATTTTCCTTCATGACCACATCTAGCACATACTTTTACATGTTTAACTTGATCAACCCAGAAGTTTATTTCATATTTCTTATCAGGACAAAGAGGTCCAAAAACGAATTCTCCATCTTCATCTGTGAAAGTATGAGAAACTGGTCTTCTTTCTTCTTTACCACATTCACAAACAACTTCAATTAATTTAACAACAGCGTCTTTAACTGGTTCTTTATAACAGTCTCTTATAACACCATATATAACATTTCTATTATCACATGGTAAAGTAATATCTAAATCAAATTGTTTTCCGCAAGCGATAGCACCGTCTACTTCAACAACTGGACAACATGGTTTTTCAAAATCCATAAAAATCTACTCCTTTTACTTATATTAGCTTTAAGCTATATTGTATAATATGAAAATTCGACAAAAAAGTGATAATATTAAGAAAAAATATAGAAAATAGTTGTTGAAAAATAATAGGAAATATGATATAACAAGTACATAATTTTTTGGAGGAATAAAATATATGAGTAATAAAAAAGATAAATCACAAATATTTGTAAAGATTATGGCTGCAATACTTGCAGGATTAATGGTACTTGCAGTTGCAGGAACACTAATTTATTATATAATAGGAAGATAATAAAAGAGGGATAGATATGATAGATGGTTTTGGAATCAGTATGCAAAAATTTTATGAGGATATTATTTTAGGCTATTTAAATGCATTTTCACAAAATCCAATGAATTTATTAATACTTGCGATAGATGTTATAATTGTAATGTTTTTGGCAGTAACAATTATTAAATTTGCAAAAAATTCACGAGCGTGGCAATTATTAAAAGGTATTTTCTTCTTGGTAATTGCAAATGTATTAAGTTATATTTTACAGCTAAGAATTTTAAACTTTTTATTAAGTATCGTTATGACTTGGGGAGTATTTGCTCTAATTGTTATTTTTCAACCAGAGTTAAGGAGAGCATTAGAACAATTAGGAACTAATAAATTTACTAAGTTTTTTGGAATAGACAAGGATATACAAACAAGAACAAAAGAAGACATTTATAAAATAGCAATAGCAGCCTTAGAGCTTGCAAAGACGAAAACAGGAGCTTTAATTGTAATAGAAAGAGATATAAAAATAAATGATATTATATCTACAGGAATAGAAATAAACTCTGAAGTTTCACCACAATTACTAGTAAATATATTCGTACCTAATACACCATTACATGATGGAGCAGTAGTAATTAGTAATAATAAAATAACAGCAGCTGCGTGTATGTTACCTCTTGCAAGTGATACAGATATAGCAAAAGAACTTGGAACAAGACATAGAGCAGCAATAGGAATATCTAAAGAATCTGATGCAATTGCAGTAGTAGTTTCAGAAGAAACGGGAAAAGTATCAATTGCTAAAGATGGTACCTTGATTGCTGATGTTAAAGAAGAAACACTTAAAAAGATATTAATAAAGAACATTGTTACTAATAGATATGGAGATGAAAGAATTACAAAACTAGAAAGATTAAAAAATATTAAATTTGGATTTAAGAAAAAGGGGCAATAAAATTAAAATAAATAATTTTAAAAAGCCATAGTAGCTAGCAAATTAAGTGCTAGCTACTATATTGTGTTAAGGCTTGTCAATAATTTTGTAATTAATTTCTAAAATGTGAATATATATATTAAGACAAACTACTAAATTAAGAAATATGCAAGTAAATACTCACAACAATTTACATAATTTGACAAGATTACATAAATATGATATAATTAAGATGTTGTGTTAGAAAAATGCAATGAAAGGATGTTGAATATAAATGAAAAATAATAGTAAAAGTGGGCTGAAAATTAGTGAGATAATAGCAACACTAAGCGCATTTTTTATAATAGCTACAAGCACACAATTATTTATTACTAACCAAGATAATGAACAAACTGAAAGTGAAACAGAAATACAAGAAGTAAACATAGAAGAAAAAGAAGTTGATAGAAAAATAGCTACAACAAGTAGAAGTGGAAATCATAGGGGAAGTACTAAACAAACAACTGAAAATATTAATGCAAGCGAAAATATTGAAGAAACTAAAAAGTATAAATCAATAGAAGAAATAAAAATATCAAAAAATATGGATTTAACAATAACTACAGGAATATCAAAAGAAGATTTTAAAAAATTAATGAAAAATTTAAAATGCGATACATCAGGATTTTTTTATAAAAATAGTGATACTATCTATGATTTATGCCAAAAATATGAATTAAATGAAATATTCTTTTGCGGGTTAATTGCTGGAGAATCTGGATGGAATATATCAGCAAATCATAGAAATAAATGTAATTATATAAGTATGATGTCAAAAGGAAAATTGATAAAATATGCTACCCCAGAAGAAGGCTTAGAAGCAGCAGCAAAATTATTACACAATAAGTACTTAAGTGAAGGTGGAGCATATTATTCAGGAAAAACTTTAGCAAATGTACAAAAAATATTTTGTCCAAATTCATCAACATGGGTAAATCTAATATATGGTTGTATGAAACAAGTTATAAAATAAGAGAGATATATAAATAAAATAATCCCTGAATTATTAAAGTTTAATTTAATAATTCAGGGGTTATTTTAAGTTATGTTACAAATTTATATATAGCTTCAGCAAAACCACTATTTTCTACTGTATTTGTTGTAGTGTAAGTTGCTACTTTTTTAATTTCATCATAAGCATCAGAAAGAGTAACACCAATTCCACAATTTTTAAGCATATCTATATCATTTACATTGTCTCCAATAGCCATAATATCATTCGTATCAACATTAAGAAAGTTACTTAGATAATTTAAAGCATAACCTTTACCTATATTTTTAGGGGTAATATCTAAATATTCGTATTCTTTATTAATTATAATATCTTTATACTGTTTTTTCTTTTTTATATGATTAATGCTTAATGGAATATTTTTTATAAGAATATCTTTTACTTTGTCAAGAGTCCCATCACTAGAAATAACAAGTTTAAATATTTGAGGATTATGAGTATTAACATATTCTTTTATATTAGACACTATTTTAAAATGTAGATTTTCAGTATCTTTACTACCATTTAAAATATAGTTTCTTAAATCCATATACATAAGGGCTTCTGTTACAATTTCAGCATCAGTATAGATATGAATATGTAAATTGTATTCTTTTGCAATATTATAGCAAGAATTAAAATCTTCAATACTTACAAGATTTTTATATATTTCTTTACCAGTATTTAAATCTACTATTAAAGTTCCATTTCCAAATATACCATAAGATGCATTACATTTAGAACAAATATCTTTTGTAATAGAATAAGTCTTACCTGTGCATATTGCGAAATCTACATTTTTATTATGCATTGATTTTATAGCATCTAAATTTTTGGCAGGTATAAAATTATTATGATCAACTAAAGTACCATCTAAATCACTTGCTACTAATTTTATAGACATTATTCCACCACCTTTATATAAGTTATATATATTAAACTATAAAATAGCAGTAAAATCAATACTATTTATACTATTTTATAAGACAGATAATAATATCATTGTAAAAGTAGTTTTTATATGATAAAATTTTATAAAAAACACAACTAGGGAGGTATTATGCGAAATATCAAACTTACAATAGAATATGATGGAAAAGAATTTAATGGATGGCAAAAACAACCAAACAAATTAAATATTCAAGGAACTATTGAAAAAGCAATTGAAGAATTAACAAAAGAAAAAGTAGAATTAAATGCATCTCGGTAGAACTGATGCAGGTGTTCACGCGCTTCGGACAAGTTGCTAACTTTAAAACAAATTCTAATATTCCAATAGAGAAATTTGCAATAGCTATAAATTCTATAATAAAGAAAAGTATTGTCATAAAAAATGCAGAAGAAGTAGAGGAAAATTTCCACTCAAGATATTGTTGTAAAGAAAAAACATATAGATATATAATAAATAATTCTGAATATGGTACAGCAGTTTATAGGAATTTAGAATATCATATTCCACAAAAACTAAATGTAGAGGAAATGAAAAAAGCAATAAAACATTTTGAAGGAGAACATGATTTTAAAGCTTTTAAATCAAGTGGAACAAGTAGCAAAAGTAGTGTAAGAACTATATATAAAGTTGAAATAAAACAAGAAAATGATAAAATAATAATAGAACTAACAGGAAATGGTTTTTTATATAATATGGTAAGAATAATATCTGGGACATTAGTAGAAGTAGGACTTGGAAAAATAAAACCAGAAGAAATACCAGATATTATAAATAAAAAAGATAGAAATCTTGCTGGAAAAACTTTACCTCCACAAGGATTATATTTAGTAAATGTAAAATATAAATAGGAGATGCAAAAAAACGCATCTCCTATTAGGTACTGCTGCCCATGATCACTCGTCCTTCCAAAACGTAGGCTTCTGTGAGTCAGCGAAATGGTAACCAGGACGTGTGCTAGGCGACTGATCCGTTTCAGGATCTTTCTTCCGTCTTGATTTGGGGACACTCTCGGGATGAAATCCATCCCGTACCTTTTGCATAACCTCGTGAAAGCGTTCGGTTCCCAATGAACGAGATCCAGAGTTGTAAACAGCCATATGCTTTACCCCCTTTGCAGATTGATATATATATTATAACACAAAACTAAACAAAATGCACGTATTTTATTTAAAGTTTATATGAGTAACCAAAATAGTAAAATATTCATAATATATTACGAAGGGATATACTTATAAGAGAGGAGAAATATTATGAATATTTTACTATTATTTTTTGCTCTACCTATAGCTACAATAATACTTGCAATTGCTGCCCAGAAGATACTTAAATGTCCGTTTTTAGTAGCAGGAGTATTTTTTGCAATATACTTAATAGTAGCATTTGCAGCATTTGATGCAAGCTTTTTGGTATTTGCTGTTGTATACACAATAATTGCCTTCTTAACAGCTGTTATAACTAAGATAATTACAAATTTTATAGAAAATAATAATGATGATAACAAGTGTGGATGTGTTACAAGTATCAATGTAAGTACTGCTAGTGCAAATGCAGGTACACAAAATAACAATTCTAATAATTGCTGCCATAATTGTAGAAGATGTAGATAGTATAAGAGGAGACAATAAAAACATGAAGTGTTGTCTCCTTTTTTAAGTTCTTATCTATTTACTATTAACCAAAAATGTGATATAAAATATAGTATAAAAAGGAGACAAGCTATGAGATTAGATAAATTTTTAAAAGTTGCAAGGGTAATTAAAAGAAGAACTATTGCAAATGAGGTAGCAGATAAAGGAAGAGTTGTAGTTAATGGAAAAACAGTTAAACCTAGTTATGATGTAAAAGTAGGAGATGTAATAGAAATTACATTTGGAGATAAAGTTTCAAAATTTGAAATAATAAACATACCTGAAAATCCAGCAAAAATTGTAGGAGAATTAATAAAAATATTATAAAATAAGGAAATAAAGTATGAAAAAAATAAAACAAACATTATTAGAAAGAGACTTTGGAGCATATTTATATGATTTAAGAGAAAAAAGAGGATATACAATTGAAGAATTAGTAGAAAAGGTTAATATGTCAAATGTAACCATTAAAACTATAAAAAAATGGGAACACGATTTAGAATTTCCAAATTTAGATATAATGTATAAGTTATCTGAAATTTATGAAGTTCCAATTGAAGAATTGATGCAAATTAAAACACAAACTT
The DNA here is from genome assembly GCA_022791395.1 of Clostridia bacterium. Taxonomy (GTDB): domain Bacteria; phylum Bacillota; class Clostridia; order TANB77; family CAG-508; genus RGIG8482. The sequence continues at coordinate 2,465 of JAAVZA010000007.1, read as the reverse complement.
TGGAAGAAGGAATAAAAGGGATAAATAAGGAAATGGTTAGATTTATTGGTTATTTACTTGGAATTCCAATATACGGAGCTGTTATTTTTTCATATATTTTCTTAATTGTTGGTGGAATTGGATCTGTGTTATTTTTTGCTGCAAAAGTTTCAGGAAAGTTATAAAAGAAGATATAAGAAAACTAAGTGATAAGCTAAAGTAAAGGTTTATAGGCAAAACCTTATTAAAAACCTAAATAAATAGATAAGGAAAGAATATATGTCAAACTTTGTTCATTTACATATACATAGTGAATATAGCTTACTAGATGGAGCAAATAGAATAAAAGATATACCTATAAGAGCAAAAGAACTAGGAATGGATGCTATTGCTCTTACAGACCATGGAGTAATGTATGGTGTTATAGATTTTTATAAAGCCTGCCAAAAAGAAGGAATTAAACCAATAATTGGGTGTGAAGTATATGTAGCAAATAGAACAAGATTCGATAAAGAAGCAGGCTTAGACTATAACAATCACTTGATACTACTTGCTAAAAATAATGAAGGATATAAAAACTTAACAAAGTTAGTATCTCTTGGGTTTACAGATGGATTTTATTATAAACCTCGTATAGATAAAGAAATACTAGAAAAATATCATGAAGGATTAATATGCTGTAGTGCATGTCTTGCAGGAGAAGTAAATCAAGCAATTTTAAAAGATGACATGGATAAAGCAAAAGAAGTAGCGCTATGGTTTAAAAATGTATTTGGAGAGGACTATTATCTAGAAATACAAAACAATGGAATAAGAGAACAAGCCTTAGCAAATCAAAAATTAATAGAACTTTCAAAAGAATTAAATATACCACTAGTTGCAACAAATGATGCACACTATTTAAGAAGAGAAGATGCTTATAATCACGAAGTACTATTATGTATTCAAACTGGTAAAAAGATGAAAGATGAAGACAGAATGAGGTTTGAAACAGAAGAGTTATATATAAAATCTAGTGAAGAAATGTCTGATTATTTTTCAAATGTTCCAGAAGCAATAGAAAATACTGTAAAAATAGCTGATAAGTGTAATGTGGAATTTGAATTTGGACACACAATACTTCCAAATTATGATGTGCCAGAAGAGTTCGAAACTCATTATGCTTATCTAAAAAAACTATGTGAAGATGGAATAAAAGAGAGATATGGAGAAAATCCAGGAGAAGAAATACTAAAAAGAGCAGAATATGAATTAGGTGTAATTAACAAAATGGGATATGTAGACTATTATCTAATAGTATGGGATTATATTCATTATGCAAAATCTAATGGAATTCCAGTAGGACCAGGACGTGGCTCAGGTGCAGGCTCAATACTTGCATATGCAATTGGAATTACAGATATAGACCCAATAAAGTATAACCTACTATTCGAAAGATTCTTAAATCCTGAAAGAGTTAGTATGCCAGATTTTGATGTAGACTTTTGTTATGAAAAAAGACAACAGGTTATAGATTATGTATGTAGAAAATATGGTAATGACCATGTATCTCAGATTATAACCTTTGGTACAATGTCTGCAAGAATGGTAATAAGAGATGTTGCAAGGGTGCTAGATGTTCCATATGCTGAGGCAGATAAGCTAGCAAAAATGATACCAAATGAATTACATATAACAATAAAGAAAGCGTTAGAACAAAATAGAGAATTAAAGGAAATATATGAAACAAATCCAGAAACCAAAAATCTATTAGATATAGCTATGGCATTAGAAGGAATGCCAAGACAGGCTTCTACTCATGCTTGTGGTATAGTTATTACAAAAGACCCAGTAGTAGACTATGTTCCTTTATATGTAAATATGAAGGATGGAGCAATATCTACACAATATATAATGACAACTCTAGAAGAACTAGGGTTATTAAAAATGGACTTTTTAGGGCTTCGTACTCTAACTGTTATACAAGATGCTATCGATTTAGTTAAAAAACATCGAGGGATAGATGTAAAATTTGATGAAGATATGAATGACCAAAATGTATATAAACTATGGGCAAGAGGAGAAAGTGTAGGGATATTCCAATTTGAGAGTCAAGGAATGACAAACTTTATGAAGGAGCTAAAACCAGATAGCTTAGAAGATATAATAGCAGGAGTTTCTCTATATAGACCAGGTCCAATGGATCAAATTCCAAGATACATTAAAAATAAATTAAATCCAGAACACGCAGAATATACGCATCCATCGTTAGAGCCAATATTAAATGTAACCTATGGTTGTATGGTATACCAAGAACAAGTTATGCAAATTGTGCGTGACTTAGCAGGCTATTCTTTGCGGGAGAGCGGATTTGGTAAGACGTGCTATGGGAAAGAAAAAGTTAGATGTTATGGCAAAAGAAAGAGAAATCTTTATCCATGGTCAAGTAGACGACCAAGGGAACGTGGAAGTCCCAGGATGCGTAAGAAATGGAATAGACGAGAAAT
>JAAVZA010000006.1 GCA_022791395.1 Clostridia bacterium | reverse complement strand
GCTGTTGTTGGTGCTGTTGTTGGTACTATTGTTGGTGCTGTTGTTGGCGCTGTTGTTGGCGCTGTTGTTGGCGCTGTTGTTGGTGCTGTCGTTGGCACTATTGTTGGTGCTATTGTTGGTGCTGTTGTTGGCGCTGTTGTTGGTGCTGTTGTTGGTACTATTGTTGGTGCTGTTGTTGGCGCTGTTGTTGGCGCTGTTGTTGGCGCTGTTGTTGGCGCTGGTTCTATTTCTTCTTGAACATCTTTAAAACCAAATTCTTCTAGATTTACTCCTAGTTCTTCTAATTCTTTATAAATCTCATCTTTTCTTGCTGCTAATTCATCTTTTAGTTTTTCGATATTATAGTCCATTGGTTCTCTTGCTTCTCCATAATAATAAGAGGCTTCTTTCTCTAATCTTTCTATTTTTTCATTATATTCATTTTCTAGATTTTCAATTTCTTCTTTATATGGTTTTAAAGCTTCTTCTAGCTTATCTTTTGTTTTTTCAATATTGTATTCTATTGGTTCTCTTTCTTCTCCATAATAATAAGAGGCTTCTTTCTCTAATCTTTCTATTCCTTCTACTAGCTCTTTTATTTCCTTCTTTTTATTTTCTTCCATTTAATTTTCTCCTTTCATGATTACCTAAACATAGATAAATTCACACTTATGTTTATTTTAGCACACAAAAAGAAAATTAGCAATCTTTTTATGTAAATTTGCTAATTTTCTTTAAAATTTAATATTTCTGTAATATTATGGTAAAATTTGTCATGCTATCTATCAAAAACTTTTTTATTAAAGATATACGTTTCATCATTTGGCTTTATCTTTCCAGCTCTTTCATTGTATTCATGTGCTTTTTTTATATCACCAAGCCAATAATAGCATACACATAAACTAACATAAGGAATGAATTCATTGTAATCAATGTTAGCATCTCCGTTATTTTCAACACTATCTCTATTATTTATTGCTGTTTCATACCAAAATGCTGAAACTTTATAATCTTTATTTTCTAAAAATATTTCTCCAATTTTACAACAACATTCAGAACCTGGTACTTCATATTTCAATATTTTCATTAATGACTCTAATTGTTTATCTTTCTGTAATAATTTGCTATAGCAATCTGACAACTCTAAACAAGCAGGATATAAATAATTTCTTTTAGATTTATATTCTTTTTCATATTTCATAATAAATCTTTCATATTCATTTTTGGCTTCTTCAAACCTTCGTAAACAATACAATTCTTTAGCATAACAGTATTCTTGTCTATCATCAAATTCCATTCCTTCTCTTTTCATTTTTTCAAAGATATTAAGGTTTCTATTAATATCTTTTATTTTATCTTTTTTATGAGTTATTGCAATATCAACATTTTCTATATTACCTACTGGTATAATTACTTCATGTATTGGACTTACCCATTGATAATTATTTTCTCTTTTTAATAATCTCGCTCTATTTTGTACTAAACTTGGTATATTTTCTTCATTTACAATATAATTATATTTCATCATATAAATATCTATATTGTTGTCAATATTATTTTTTAGTTCTATAAATTTTTTGTAATCTTGTTGTAGAATAATATCATCGGCATCAAGCCATAATATATAATCTTTTGTTGCTTTTGAAAAAGAAAAATTTCTGGCTTTTGAAAAATCATCTACCCATTCAAAATCATATATTTTACTGGTATATTTTGATACAATTTCTTTTGTTCTATCTGTTGAACCAGTATCCACTATAATTATTTCATCAGCTATATCCCTTACACTCTCTAAGCATCTACCTATTACATCTTCCTCATTTTTGACTATCATACATAAACTTATTTTATTCATTATTTTTTACTCTCCTTCTTCAAGCTTTTTCTTTAGTTCTTCTATTGCTCTATCTGCTAACTTTTCATATTTTAGTTTTTTGTCTTTTATCTTTTCTTCAAGTTCAGGTATAATCCCAAAGTTTGCATTCATTGGTTGGAATTTTTCATTTGGTGTAGATATGTATTTTGAAAGTGCTCCTATCATTGTATTTCCTGGAAATACTATTTTATCTTTATTAATTCTTTGTTCCTTTATTCGTTTGTAATCACTTACTGCATTTAAGCTTGCTACCATACCTGATGCAATTGATTCTACATATCCTTCTACTCCTGTAACTTGTCCCGCAAAATATATATTTTTATTTTTCTTTAAGTTATATGTTTCATCCAACAATTTACTAGAATTTATATATGTATTTCTGTGCATTACACCATATTTTATAAATTCAGCATTTTGAAGTCCTGGAATACTAGAAAATACTCTCTTTTGTTCTCCAAACTTTAGATTTGTTTGGAATCCAACTATATTAAACATTGTTCCCGAAGTATCATCTTGCCTTAGTTGTACTAGTGCATATGGTCGTTTGCCAGTTCTAGGATCTGTAAATCCTACTGGTTTTAATGGACCAAATCTTAATGTATCTATCCCTCTTTTAGCCATTACCTCTACTGGCATACAACCTTCAAATATTTCTCTTTTTTCAAATTTATGAAGTTCTACTACTTCTGCATTTACTAGTTTATTCCAAAAATCTTCATATTCTTCTTTATTCATTGGAAGATTTATATAGCTTCCCTCTTTAACCTGTTTTCTTCTTATATTCCAGTCTTCTATACTTTCTTCTTTTTTTCTCTCCTGTTCATATCTATCTCCAAAAAAAGCAATATTCATATCAATACTTTCTTTTGAAAGGATTGGTGCAGCAGCATCATAAAAATGTAATTTATCGTCTTCCGTTATTTTGGCTATATTTTTAGCAAACTCATCTGATGTTAATGGTCCTGTTGCAATAATTGTAATATGCTTTGTAGAATCTAGTCCTTCTCCTGTATATTCCTCATTAATAATTTCGATATTTGGATTCTCTCTTATTTTATGTGTTACTAATTTTGAGAATTCTTCTCTATCTACTGCTAATGCCTGTCCTGCTGGCACACTAGTTTCATCTGCACATTTTATTAATAATGAGTCAAGTAGTCGTAATTCTTCTTTTAATAAACCGCAAGCATTTGTATGTAAATTTGATTTAAAGGAATTACTACATACAACTTCCGCTAAATTTTCATTTGAATGTGCTGGTGAAAATTTAATTGGTTTCATTTCGTATAATTTTACTTTTATTCCTCTTTTTGCAATTTGATATGCCGCTTCACATCCTGCAAGTCCACCACCAATTACTGTTATATAATCTTCCATAATATACACCATTTTTCTTTTTTAATATTTGAAAATGGAGAAGACGAAACTTCTGTCCTCCCCATTCCAATAGCTTGCAGCCCGCTTACTTCTTGATCTGCTCGCAGGTCTGATTGCCAACTGTGCAAGAGGTCTTGCATGCAGACTGGCAGGAGGTCTGGCACTCGCCGCAGCCACCCTTTTTCATGGACTCTTTCAGATTTCTTGTTGCTAATGTCTTAATATGCTTCATACTAAGCTCCTTTCTTGGGGTCTTGCCCATGTGCTATTATTGTTACAATTTCCATAGGAAATCATTATTATTATATATCATTTTATGTAATATGTCAAAAATCTACTCAAACAACTTCATAATTTCTTCTTTAGAAAGTTTACTAATAAATGAAGTCTTAGTATCTAATACATTATCTATAAGTTTTGCCTTCTTTTCTTGTAAATCAAATATCTTTTCTTCAATTGAATTTTTTGTTATTAGCTTATATACTTGTACATTATTCTTTTGTCCAATTCTATATGCTCTATCTGTTGCTTGATTTTCGGCGGCTAAATTCCACCATGGATCATAGTGTATTACCATATCTGCACCTGTTAAATTAAGACCTGTTCCGTCCCGCTTTTAAAGATATTAAAAATACTTTTATATTACTATTTTTATTAAACTCTTCAACTAGTTCTATTCTTTTATCTACTTTAGTTTGACCTGTTAGTTTAAAATACTCTATTTTTTCTTTCTTTAATTCTTTTTCTATTATTTCAAACATTGATGTATAGGTAGAAAACAATAGTATTTTGTGCCCACTTGCTATAGCATCTTTTACAATTTCTACACATTGATTTAATTTACTTGATTCACCTTTATAATTATCTAAAAATAAGCTTGGATGACAACAAATTTGTCTTAATCTTGTTAGTGCTGATAATATTTGAATGTGACTGTTCTCAAAACCATTTAATTTTATTTCTTCGTTTAATTCTTCTTTTGCCTGTGCAAGATAAGTTAAATATATTTTTTGTTGTTCTTCATCCATTTCATTGTTTAATACTGTAACTGTTTTATCTGGTAATTCTGTTAATACTTGTTTTTTGGTCCTTCTTAGAATAAAGGGTTCTATTAACATTCTTAATTTATCCATTGTTTCAGTTGCTTCATTTTTAATTATAGGAATTTCAAATTTTTCTCTAAATTTATTATATGAAAATAAGTATCCTGGCATTAAAAAGTCAAATATAGACCATAACTCAGAAAGTGAGTTTTCTATTGGTGTACCAGTTAGTGCATACCTTGTTATAGCATTAAGCTTTTTAATTGATTTCGCATTCTGTGTGTTACTATTTTTCATATATTGTGCTTCATCTGCTATAACATATCTAAATTCATAATTTAATTCTTCATATAAATCAATATCTCTTTTTAATAAATCGTATGAAGTTATAACAACATCATAGTTTGGAATATCTTTTATTTGTTCTTTTCTTACACTCGCACTTCCACTTATAACAATTGATTTTATAGAGTTTGTAAATTTTTCTATTTCTGCTTTCCAGTTTAAACTAAGTGAACTTGGACATACTACCATTATTGGTAATTTATTTTCTTTACTATTTTCTATATATGATAATATGATAGATATAACTTGAAGTGTTTTTCCAAGTCCCATATCATCAGCAAGTATCCCACCAAATTGATAATAATCTAATGTTTTTAGCCATTTAAATCCAATTTTTTGATAATCTCTTAGTGTTTTATTTAAAGTATCTGGAACACTTAAAGCATTTATATTAGTTTTATCTTTCATATCATCTATTATTTCTTTATAATGTTCATCTTTTTTTATTGTAGTATTTTCAAATTTATTTATTATCCTATCTAAATAAAGTGAACGATATATTGGAAGTTTTATACTGCCTGTCTCTATTTCTTTATAACTTACTCCGTGTTCCTGAAATTAGATTATTTAAAAAGTCGATATCTTCATTCTCTTCTAAGTTTAGAAAATCACCATTTTTTAATCTATGATATTTCTTTTTTAATCTATATTTTTCAAGTATTTCTTTTAATTCTTCTTTATCGAAATTAAAGTTATCTACATCTAAACTTAGCAAATTATTTTCTATTTTTACACCTATAGTTCCCATTTTAGGCTTTTTTATTTGTTTATCTTTAAAATCATCTGTTGCAAGTATTTCAAATTTTTGCATATATTCGTTTATATCTTGGTATAAAAAATTATATATTTTCTCATCATCTGCAAGTATAAATCTTGCATTTTTCTTGTCTAGTAAAAAACCGGTTTTTCTAAATTTATTTAAACTTTCAGCTTCTTCTAATACTTCTCTTGGAATATTTGGATTTTCCTGTAGTGGATTAAATTCTTGTTCTCCATAACAAAACATAACTTTTGCTATAATATAATTTTTTTCATTAAATTCTAGATATACTTTTACCCCAAGTTTTTTGGGCATATATTGTTCAATCTCTTCTTCGTCTATAGTATCTAAAGTTATACTATCTTCAACTTTAGGAAGCACTATTGAAAAAAAGTTTGGCATTTGGTTTTTAGAAAATTTTATTTCTCTTGTATAATTTCTTTTAAATACTTCTAACAATTTAAGTGTTGTTTCTTTATATTTTTTACTACATCTATATAGCTTATCTTCAGTTAAAAAATATGTATATTCTTTTCCTTCAATTATTTCATAGGTATTATAAGTGTCTATATTACATATTAATTTATATTCTCTTTCATTTATCTTTTCTAATTCAAATCTTATATCTGGAGTATTATTTACAAATTCTATTTCAGTGGTTATATATTCTTTTTCTATAGGTATTTTTTTATTTTGTAGTATTTCAAAAATCTCATCAAGTGCTGTATTACTAAGTACTATACTTCCTGTATTTAATACTTTTCCATAATATCTGTATATGCTATTTGAATTATTATTTACATACTTAATTGTTTCTGCATGTTTCATAATAAAATTAAGTATTGGTATATCACATTTGTCAAAGGTCTCTTCTGTGTGTATTATATTTAATTTAGCACCATATTTATATTGCTCTTTATTTATCATTAAATTATAAAATTCTACTAAATCTCTAAGTTTATATAATTGTTTTTTAGTGCCTATTTTAAATTCTATTTTCATTTCCTTTGAGTAGGAATCAAATATAATTTTAGGAACTAAACTTACATTTTTATCTAATGATATAATTTGCTCATTAATATCATTATCAATTAGTTTCATTTCTTCATCATAAAATGTATTTATTAAATCTGTAAAGTTAGAATATCTTTCTTTTGGCTTTGATTTATTCTGTTCTTTACTATATTTTGAATTTCCATCTATTTCAAGCATTGTAGCAATAATATGTTTGCATGCACCATAATGTGTTTTGTAATCTTCACATTCACATTTTAAGCTATCTAATTCTCCATTTCTTACTGATATATATACTTTATATTCATTATAATTTCCATCAACTAAGCTTGATACACTAAAATTATTCATATTATCATAATCTATTTGTTCTATTTCAATTCTTCTTTGTTTCACATATTCTTTTGCTCTTTGAAGCCTTGATTCTCCTGCATCTTCATATAGTTCTTTTGCTATTGTTTGGTTAATAAACATGTCTATCTCCTTTAAAAATATGATTAATTATTATATCATATTTTTAAAGATAAGGGAAGTATTTTTAAAAAATATTATTTGTTTTTTTGTAAAATATATATTGACTTTTTGTATGTGTTGTGATACATTAATTTTGTTGTTAGAAACCTCACTTTTGACTCTATGATAGTATCTATTAGTATTACTATATTGTAATACTAAACATGCTATTATAGGAGGTGATGGAAATGGAGTTATATGTTGGAATATCATTGGTAGTTCTTTCTATTGGTATTGCAGTATTTTTAATTGGATTAGTTTGGTTATAATATTTGTATACATAGAAAAAGAATTGAAGTACGACCTAACGAATCTAACTTCAATTCTAACAACCACGAGGAGAAAGCTTAGCTTTCTTCTCTTTTTTATAATTATATTATACCATATATTCTAAAAAAGTAAATACTTTTTGCCAATTTTCATATTTTCTTATTGACAATTCATCTGTTTTTATTATATACTCTCATAAGATAGTTGGTTAAACTTTAGAAGTGTGGTTGTCATCTCTATTACATAGGAGGTGATGCTTATGAATAAATTAATATTTAAATGCTTAATTTTTTCTATCCTTTTTAATATAGTATTACTATTCATAATCTTTGCCTTAATTATCTTTTTAATTTTGGCATAAAAAAACTGCACTATCTGATTTAGCCGTCAATAGTGCAATCTTATAATTTCAAACGTGATGGCTTCCACACTTACTGTGGTAACCTCCTATCTGTTTATATTATATCATATATTCTAAAAAAGTAAATACTTTTTGCCAACTTTATATTTCTATTCTGCCTTCTTCTTTGTTCTAGAAGATGATTTTTTAGTAGCCTTTGTATTTGTTTTTCTTGTAGTTTTCTTTTTAGTAGTTTTTTCTTCTAATTCTACTTTTTCATCTGGATTCCACTTTTCATCCTTTTTTGGTTTATTCCATGAGATATAATCACATGAACTAGGATTATTTTCACAAATATAATAATTTCTTCTTCTTTTTGTTTTTCTAACTTGAACCTTTGCTCCACATTTTGGACAAGGAACGTCTATTGTTTCTACAAATGGTTTTGCATTTTTACATTCTGGATATCCAGGACAAGCTAAAAACTTTCCATATCTACCATATTTAATTACCATCATTCTACCGCATTTTTCACAAGGTACATCAGAAACTTCTTCATGTAATTCAACATGTTCTAATTCTTTTTCTACTTTTTCTACTGTCTTTTCAAAAGGAATATAAAACTCTTTTATTACTTTTTTCCACTGTTCTTTTCCATCAGCTATTTTATCAAATTCGTTTTCCATATTTGCTGTAAATTCTACATTTATTATATCTTGGAAATTTTCTATCAATAGCTTATTTACTACTCTTCCAAGATCTGTAGGTGCTAATTGTTTTTGTATTTTTTCTATATATCTTCTCTCTAAAATAGTAGTAATTGTAGGTGAATACGTACTTGGTCTTCCTATTCCTTTTTCTTCTAATGCTTTTACAAGACTTGCTTCTGTATAACGTGGTGGTGGCTCTGTAAAGCTTTGTTTTGTATCGATTTTCTTTTTTATTACTTCTTCATTCTCTTGTAAATCTGGTATTTTTTCGTTTTCTTCCTCTTTTACTATATCTTCTCCTTCAACATATAATACCATAAATCCTTTAAATTTTAAGTTTTGTCCATTTGCTTTAAAGGTATAATCATTTACATTTATTGTTACAGTTAATGTATCATAAATTGCTGTAGACATTTGGCTTGCTATAAATCTATTATATATTAATTTGTATAGCTTATATTGATCATTTGTTAATGATGTCTTAATATTTTCTGGATTTATATCTACATATGTCGGCCTTATTGCCTCGTGTGCATCTTGTGCATCTTTTCCTGTTTTATAATATCTATTCTCGTAATATTCTTCTCCATAGTTTTTAAGTATTTCTACTTTCGCTGCTGCTCTTGCTACTTCTGATATTCTTGTTGAGTCTGTTCTCATATAAGTAATAAGTCCCACTGTTCCTTTTTCAGGAATTTTAACACCTTCATATAGCGTTTGAGCAACACTCATAGTTTTCTTTAAAGTAAATCCTAGTTTTCTTGATGCTTCCTGTTGCATTGTAGATGTTGTAAATGGTGGTGCAGGATTTCTTTTCTTTTCTCCTCTTTTTACTTCATCTATAATATATTTGGCATCACTTATTTTTTCTAAAATCTTATCTACATCTTCTTTATTATGAAGTTCTAATTTCTTATTGTTTTTTCCATAAAATTTCGCTTCAAAGGTCTTTTTAGATTTTTTATCTTGTAATAAAGCATATATATTCCAATATTCCTCTGGTATAAAATGCTCTATTTCTTCTTCTCTATCTACAATTAATTTAACGGCAACTGATTGAACTCTTCCTGCTGATAATCCACGTCTTACTTTTTTCCATAAAACTGGACTAATTTTATATCCAACAATTCTATCAAGTATTCTTCTTGCTTGTTGTGCATCTGTTAAATTCATATCTATTTTTCTTGGTTTTTTTATTGCTTCTTGTACAGCACCCTTTGTTATTTCATTAAAGGTTACACGCGTTTTTTCATTTTCATCTATTCCCAATATATGAGCTAAATGCCAAGCAATAGCTTCTCCTTCACGGTCAGGGTCAGTTGCAAGGTACACTTTTTTGGCTGAACTTGCTTCTTTTTTTAGAGATTTTATTAAATCTCCTTTCCCTCTAATGTTTATATATTCAGGTTCGAAATTATTATTTACATCTACACCTAATTTAGATTTAGGAAGGTCACGAATATGCCCTTGGGATGCAATAACTTTTGTACTTCCACCCAAAAATTTTTTAATAGTATTTGCCTTTGCAGGTGATTCCACTATAATTAATTTATCTGCCATCATTTCCTCCTTAGTTTTATCTATATTAAATTATTCTAGACTATATTACTTTATTTTGCAAGTAATTTTGGAAATTTTTATTAATAATATTTAATAAATCTAATATTGTTTCCCAAAATTAAAAATAAAGATAGACTTATTATCTATCCTTATTTTTTACTTAACAATTCTTCAATCATTTCTTCTGATACTGCTGGTGTTATTTCTCCTAATTTAAATTGCTCTAGTATTTTGTTTATTGTATTTTCTTCATCAGTTATTTTATCTATTACTTTATTTTCTACATTTACTTTATCTTCTTTATACTCCGTTTTTACTACTTCAATACCATAAAAAGATTTATAATTTTCTATATTTTCTGTTTTATAGTATTCCAATCTTATTGGATAATAAATGTTGTTATTTGCTAGTGTATCTTTTCCAACATATGTTCCTCCAAAAAAGCTTTTCATTTGTTATAATACCTCCCTTTAATTTTCACTAACCCCCTTACTATACTATATATTTAGCTCTCTTGGCAAGTAATTTATTTCGCGTTTTTTTACATATTTTTACATTTTTCTGTGTAAATTTACTTTTTTATATAATATTTGACCTACTTTTAGAACCTTGTAACAAAAAAACTATATTGAAGTAACTTATTTGAAATAGTTTTTATTAATCTTTGGTTGTACAATAACAAATTTAGACGGACAAAAATTGTCCGTCTTTATCTTTTATGTTTAACATTTTATTAATTTTTTTATTTCTTCATATATTCTATCTTCTACATCTGTTATAGCAATTTTTCTTGCATTTTCAGCCATTTCTTGCATTTGTTTTGGATTTTTAATTATTTCTTCTACTAAGGAATTTAAAGTATCTTTATTTAAATTCTCATTTAATAATATTTTAGCTGCGTTAGCATTTTCTAGTACTTTTGCATTATATACTTGATGATTATTGCTTACATTTGGAAGTGGTATAAAAATCGCTGGTTTTCCTACCATTGATATTTCTGTTATTGTCATTGCACCGCTTCTTGAAATTATCAAGTCACAAGCATTCATTACTTCTTCCATATTATATATATATGGTACTATTTTTACATCTTCTATTTTTGATATATTGTTTATTTCTTTTCTAACTATATCATACTGAATAGGACCTGGTGCCCACATTATTTGATAATTTTTATTTAATTTTTCATTTATTATTTTAACTACACTATCATTTATTGCTTTTGCACCTTGAGATCCACCAAATATTAATACTACCGGCCTTTCAGGTTTTAATCCTAATCTTTTTATTGCCTCTTCTTTTTGTGATTTAGTTAAATTTAAATTTTTAATTTTTGTTGGTGTTCCTGTTAGAACAACATTAGTTTTATTTGAAATACGAGCTTTTGCCTCTTCAAAACTTACAAGTATTGTATTAACTTTTTTTGATAACATCTTTACAGCCTTACCAGGAAAGGCGTTACTTTCATGTAGAATAGTTGGTATTCTATATTTATTTGCTGCAAGAATTGCAGCCCCACAAATATATCCCCCTGTTCCAATTACAATATCTGGTCCAAATTCTTTAACTATTTTTTTTGCTTGACTAACTCCTTTTAGTGTTTTTATATTCTTTTTAATAGTATCTATACTTATTTTTTTACTAAGCCCATATGCTTCTATAGTTTTTAACTCGAAGCCTGCTCTTGGAACTAAATCATTTTCAAGTCCTCTGTCTGTTCCTAAAAATAGTATTTCGGAACTAGGACTTTCTTTTTTTATTTTATTTGCAATAGCAAGAGCAGGATTAATGTGTCCTGCTGTTCCAGCTGCTGCTACTATAACTCTCATAATCAGTCTCCTTTTATACTTTTTCTGCCGTTCTAGATATATTAAGTAATATTCCCATTGAACATAGAAGTATTAATAGTGCTGTTACTCCATAACTAAAAAATGGTAGTGGAATACCAGTATTTGGCATTGACGAAGTAACAACCGCTATATTCATTATTGCCTGTAATCCAACGAGTGATGTAATTCCTACTGCGACTAAACTTCCAAACATATCTTTAGCACGAATTGCAATTAGTAATCCTCTCCATATTAGTATTGCAAATAGTATAATTACAACCATACATCCTATAAAGCCTAGTTCTTCTGCAAGTACTGCGAAAATAAAATCATTATGTGGTTCTGGTATGTATAAAAACTTTTGTTTACTTTCTCCAAGACCTGCTCCAAATAAACCTCCTGAACCTATGGCATATAAACTTTGTATAATTTGCCATCCGTCTCCTCTTGCATCACTCCAAGGATCTAAGAATGTAGTAATTCTGGCTAAACGGAACCCTCCGCTCCTCTGGTCCTTTAATTTGCATATATGTAAATAATGCTGACCCTCCTACTACTGCTACTATGACTCCTGTTATTAAAAAATATTTTAGTTTTGTTCCTGCCATCAACATCATTATAGACATTACTGCTATTATAATTATTGTAACACTTAAATGGTTTTGTAGAAAAAGTAATATTGCTGCAATTGGAAGTATAAATAAGAATGGTACAATAAAACCTTTTTTAAAATCCTTTAATTTATCTCTATTTTTTGTAAGCCATGCTGCATAAAAAATTATTAATGCTATTTTTGCTATTTCAGATGGCTGAAATCTAACAAATCCTAAATCTAGCCACCTAGTTGCTCCTTTACTTGATGATCCTAAAAACTTTGTTGATGCCAATATTACTATCGAGCCTATATATGCAATTTTAGCAAATTTTGCGTATATTTTATAATCTATTTTTGATATTATAAGCATTAACCCTATTCCTATTACTGCAAACATAGCTTGTTTTCGTACATATGAGTAACTGTCTCCATCTTCTGATAATGCTTTTGGAGAACTTGCTGATAATACCATAACAATCCCTATAGCCAGTAATATTAATATTGTTATAAATAGGATAAAATCGAATGGTTTTTCTTTTGTCTTTATACTTTTACTTTCATTTTTCAATTGGTGTTCTCCTTTCCCAAATTTTTGAAATAGGTTTTATATTTTTCACTTTTATCATTTATTTCAAACAAACTACTTTTTATATAATAGTGTTTATACTGTGAATAAACCAATTATACAAAGTGCTAATGTAATAATGCTAAATATTGATACTACTTTGTTTTCACCCCATCCTGATAATTCAAAATGATGATGTAATGGTGCCATTTTAAAAATTCTATTTCCTGTTCTTTTAAAATATACAACTTGTAATATAACTGATACTGTTTCAAGTACAGGAATTAATGCTATTATTATTAAAATTAATGGCATTTTTAAATATAGTGCAAGTGCCACTATAACTCCTCCTAAAAGAAGTGAGCCTGTGTCTCCCATAAATACTTTAGCTGGATGCATATTGAATAATAAAAATCCAAGACATGCTCCTATAACTATTGTTCCAAATATTACTACTTCTTTTACATCATAAATAATTCCTATCACTGTTAAACATGTAATTATTATCGCTGATACAGTAGGACATAATCCATCTACCCCGTCTGTTAAATTTACTGCATTGGTAGTTCCTAATATTACAAATATTGCAAAGGGTATATATATCCATATCGGTAAATTAATAGTTAATTTTAGGATTGGTATAAATGTATCTGTTCCTAAATTAATTATTTTAATAAGATATATTACAAACAATACAGCTATCGTTAATAATCCTATCATTTTATATGCTGGTTTTAGGCCCTTTGTATTATGAAAAACTAGTTTTTTCATATCATCTATAAATCCAACTAACCCAAAGCCTAATGACATTATTGCTAGTGGAATTAATTTTTTAGCTAGTTCTAATTGATCTTTTGCATAACTTAAAAATACGAATACTATTAATATAGCAATTGATGCGGCAAGTATAACTCCTCCCATTGTTGGAGTTCCTGCTTTAGATAAATGTGATTCTGGTCCGGTCTTCTCTTTCTATTTGCCCTACTTTTAATTTTTTTAAAATTGGAATTGTAATTATTCCAAAAGCAACAGTTGCCATAAAGGATAGTAATAGTATTTTTATTTGAAAATAATTCAAATTTCTCACCCTTTATTTATTAAATAGTCTATCTATTTAATTTATTTTTTCTTATTTTGTATATCTATATTTCTACTTTTTATCCTTCATATTTTCTATTATATCTCTTACAATAATTCTTTCATCAAATGGATATTTTTTATGATTAATCTCTTGATATGGCTCATGTCCTTTTCCTGCAAGAACAATTATATCATTCTTATTCGCCATTTCTATTGCTGCCTTTATTGCTTCAGTCCTATCTACTATACAAGTATATTGCCCTTTAGTCTTTTTTATTCCTACTTCAATTTCAGCAACTATAGTATCTGGGTCTTCTGTTCTTGGATTATCACTGGTTATTATTGTGTAGTCTGCTACTCTTCCTGAAATTTCTCCCATTATTGGACGTTTATGTGAGTCTCTATCTCCACCACATCCAAATACTGATATTACTCTTCCTTTTGTATATGATTTAACTGCTTGTAGTATGCTTTGTAAGCTTTCTGGACTATGCGCATAATCTATCATTATTGTTAAATCTTTTTTATTATCTACTAATTCACTTCTTCCTGGAACTCTTACTTCCAATAATGCTTCTTTTATTTGTTCAGCATTTGCACCAAGTTTTGTACATGCACATATTGCTGCAAGCGAATTATATACGCTAAATCTTCCTGGAATACAAGTTTTTACTCTTTCATTTTTATTGTCTATTTTTACTTTAAAATCAACATATGAATTTGTTATTGTTATATCTTTTGCAAGTACATGGCAGAAGTTATCTATTCCATAGGTTGTTATTTCTGGAGTATTAGCAATTCTTGCTACTTTTGCACCATATATATCATCAGCGTTTGTAAATGCAACTTTACACATATCAAAAAGTTTCATTTTTGAATTAAAATAGTCTTCCATATCTGGATGTTCATTTGCACTTATATGATCTTCTGTAAAATTAGTAAATATTCCTATATCGAAATCGCATCCTAATACCCTATTTAATTTTAAACTTTGCGAAGAAACCTCCATAACTACAATATCTACATTTTCTTCTACCATACGGCTAAATATTTTTTGTAGCTTTATACTTTCTGGTGTGGTTCTTGAACTTTCTTCTATTTTTTTATCACCAATATATATAGCAATTGTTCCTATAAGTCCTACTTTTTTTCCTTGTTTTTCTAATATCTTCTTTATCATATATGTAGTAGTAGTTTTTCCTTTTGTTCCAGTAACTCCTATAAGTTTAAATTTTCTTGATGGATTATTATAGAAGTTACAAGCACATATTGCAAGTGCTGTTCTTGTATCTTTAACAACAACTAATGTAATATTTTCTGGTATAGCAAGACTCTTTAGGTCTACGCTTTCTTCGACCATTATTACATTTGCGCCATTTTTTATTGCATCATTAATATAATCTACCCCATTTGTTTCATAGCCATTAATTGCTATAAACATTCCATTTTCACTAATATTTCTAGAATCAGAATCCACATTTGTAATATCTAAATCTAAGTTTCCTTTTGCTCTTATTCCTTCAATTCCTACTAAAATTTCTTTTAATTTCATAGGTTTTACCCTCCACTTACAATTTTTCGTTTTTATTATATAACTAAATTAAAAATTTGTATAGTTTTTCACTAGTTTTTTTTACAATAACTATAATAATATATATTATTTTTTATTAATTCTATTCATAATACCTTGTATAAATAAATAAAAACACAAAAATAGATATACCTATTAAATAAATTAATAAGCATATCTATTTTTGCATTCTTTAAATAAACTTCTATATTTTAATAGAAATTGTTTATAGTTTAAGAACTCTTCTTTTTGTTATCTAATCTTTCTTTTAGATCAAAGTTTGAATTAAAAAATATGTTAGAGAATAATTCTAAACTCAAATCAAATATTTTTTGCAATTTTATTATATCTGCATTACAAAATTCACTCTCTCCATTTAGCTTCCTCATTAATGTTTTATAGCTCATATCTAGCTCTTTAGCCAATTTAGTTACTGGCATTTTACTCATAGTCATTAATAGTTTTATCCTATCACCTATAATTTTAGAATTCATATTTTTCTCCTTTGTTTCTTTGTAGGAAACATTTTATAATAATATTATTTATTTGTCAATATATTTGTATGTCAATCATTTTTGAAAATGTCTTAAAATTTTTTATTTATTAGCACTAAATTTTTATAGTTTAGTGCTAATATTTTTATGCGACATTTTCTATACGATGTTTCTGTTGTTTTACAAATTCTTCAAATGATTTTCCTTTCCAGGGATGTATCATTCTTGGAATATAAATTTTTCTCTCTTTCATCTCTTCTAATTCATCAAAATCTATTGATCTTGCCTGGATTTCTTCTATTTCTTCTAATGCAAATATTGACTCATCTACTGTAGCAAATAAACTTCCATCTAAAGCTTTTATTATTATACATTTTGTGCCTTTATTGAAATAGATAGGTCTTCCAGACTTATTTATTAATCTATAATATTGCTTATTATATTTTATTGAATGTCCACTATCTATTACTCTTTTACACAGTACAGCTAAAGTTAAGTTTATTTTTTCTTCACTGGGTTGATTTTCAAAGACAGATTTGTTATTATTTATACACAGAGCAAACTTGTTGTTGTACTGAGCAATGTAGTTCTTTAAGAACTGATTAGCCTCATCAATGGTAGTGATTTGAGCTAATCTAAGTGCTTGTGGTAAGCGCTGTTGTAGTGTTTGAAATAGTCTTTCAACACGAGGTTTAAACTCTGGTACAGAACTAGTTTCAATGTGTATTCCTAATTGTTTGCAGGCATAGGAATATTGTGTGAAAGTATCTTCTTCAACCTTAGAAGATGCTTTCTTTTTATATTCAAAAACGGTTCTTTTATCTGTTTTTATGAGATATGGAATACCATATTTTGATAGAATTTGATGAGTTATATTATAATATCCATTTAGAGTCTCTTCTTTATCAAAATATAAACCAACAACTTGACCAGTAGCATCATCTATTGCAGCGTGAAGTGCTGTTTTTTCTTTTCCAAACCATAGATGTATACAAGCGTCCATTTGAAGTTCCTCACCAAAATATTGGCACCTAGGTTGTCTAGGATGAGCATCTTCTGATAGTACTAATTTATTTCTTAATTCTTGTTTTTCCTTTTTAGTAGCTTTTATAATATCTGCTTCTAGTTTTTTCCTAAATTTTCTTTTTGTTGATTTATGTGTTCTAGGAGAGAAGATGTATCTATCTCTTAATAGAACTCGTACTTCATCTAAAGATATTTTTATATTTTCTCTTGTTTCTAAATACTCCTTAAAAGCTGTGTAAGTACAATCGAAATATTTATTAGTGTATAGTAATTCTATTTCCGTTTTAAATTCCTCTGTGAAGGCTCCTAATGGTTTTCTACCACGATTACCATGTACAAAAAATTCTTTACCGTATTCTTTATATCCAGCAATCATTCTATCTATTTGCCTAACAGATCTTTTTAGTTTAATGGCAGCTCTTTTCTTATTTCCATTTGTTTCAACTAATTTTTTAATAATTTTATATTTATATTGCTCATTCATTCTTAATTCAACCTTTCTCATAAGTACCTCCAATATTTCTATTAGATATACTTATATCATAGATTTTAAATTAAGACATTTTCCTAAATGATTTATTAAGACATTATCATATATGAATTATACAAATACAAAATAAGGAGCATCGGCTATTGACCAGTTCCTTATTTTGTGTTAATATATGTAAGTAGTATTTGCCCGAGTGGCGGAATTGGTAGACGCACACGACTCAAAATCGTGCGGGAAACCATGTGGGTTCGAGTCCCACCTTGGGTACCAAAACAAATAGCTTGTAAACTTGCGATGTTTACAAGCTATTTTATATATCATAAAACATATTAAACCAAAACAAATTTTCGCACAAACTATTGCAATTTATAGAAAATTATAATAAAATAAGACATATTAAGAAATGGAGATGATGTCAGATGAATAAACTAGAAAAAAATGAAAATTATAATAATCAAACTTTTGAAGATATTAAACGCATTGATGAAAATGGAATTGAATTTTGGTATGCTAGAGAATTGCAATCAGTTTTAAATTATAAAGAATGGCGAAAATTTGAAAATGTAATAAGTAAAGCAAAGGAATCTTGTAAAAATAGTGATATTAGTGCATTTGAACATTTTGTCGACGTCGACAAAACGATAAAAATGCCTAAAGGCGCTACAAAAAATATTAGAGATTATAAATTAACACGTTATGCTTGCTATTTAATAGCACAAAATGGAGATTCAAGAAAAAAGGTTATTGCTCTTG
>JAAVZA010000066.1 GCA_022791395.1 Clostridia bacterium | reverse complement strand
GAAGTATATAATTAACAGTTTCGCTGGAAATATATGTAAAAAGCAATGTTTTTCAACACTGCTTATTTAGCATACATAAATTTATTATAAAAATAATTTTAAAAAAATTTCTAAAAACTATTGACTTTAGTTAGCAAGTTTAAATACTCTACTGTGTGGTATTTTTCTTCCTGCTGCACCTCTTATAATCATTGTCTTACTACCATCTAAAATTTTTGATAATTCTTTTGATTTATCATCACAATATACTAAATGTACCATATTTATTTCTCCTTTTTATTTTTAATCTCAACGACAACTTACTAATTCCTGTTATGATTATATAATAAAAGGCAGATAATTTCAACTTATTACCTGTCTCACAAATTGTAATGTTGTATTACTCTAAAATTTATCTTTCTAATCTCATATATAAAATCGGATATGAATTTCCTTGTTCATCAAATTCACTTCTTTTATATACCTTAAATCCAATATGCTCATAAAATCCTTCTGCATTTGGATTTTGTTCATTTACCACTAACTCATTTATATTGTAATTCTCTATGCCATAATTTAGTAATTTTTTACCTAAACCTTTTCCTCTTTCGTTATTTCTAATAAATAGCATTTCTAGTTTTTCATTTTCAATTCCCATAAATGCAATAGGTGTATTATTATCATTTTTTGCAATAATTAGATGTGATATGTCAGAAATAGCTTGTGGTATATATTTTTTTATATTTTCTATTTCTTCATTAGATAGAAATAAATGTGTTGCTTTTACTGAATTTTCCCATACTTCTAATAATTGGTTTATTAATATTGATGTTCTGTTATTTACTTCAACAATTTTCATATCTATCTCCCTTATGTGTTGTAATTTCTTGTTATTTCTTATCTTTCCATTCATGATAAAGTATATCTTTTAAAACTAGCATACTATCTAATGTATTATATCCATATTCAATATTCAAACTATTAAGCATATTTCTAATTTCAAGAGCATACTTTGATATATTAACTTTATTTTGATATGTTACAAGTACAGGATATTTTTTACTCCATGCATTTGTCCAATCAATTTTTTTCTATCAACTATATTTTACAATTATGCTATTTTTATTAACAATTTATATTCTAGCCTATCACTAACTTGTAAATTATACTACTAATGACACATTCTTTTATATTGTCTTTGTGTACAATTTTCATTTTGATTACTGCAATTTTGATTTCTTTGTTGCTTTCTTATAATGTCACAATTTTGATTAATGCAATTACCATCTTTGCATTTTTCTGTCATAATACAATTTTCTTTTATACAGTTCTCATAATATATACAATTATTACAATTAACATTATTTCTTCTTGAAGCTTCTTGCATACTTGAATTAGCTAATACTACACTATATAATATAACTATTGCCAAAACAACTCCTAATATTATTTTCTTTATCATAAACTCACCTCACTTTTTATTTTATATTTACTTTACTATAAATTATACCTAAAATATATCTAAATACATAACAAAGAAAGAGCAATTCTTGTTACAATCATATGGATTTTCTCTTTGAACTTACTTCATTTAATTTCTTATTCATTTATTACTTATTAGTTTTTCAAATGAATTTGCATTTAGTATTGTATTTGAAACAAATTCTCCCTTATAAAAGTTTGCCCAATTATTGAATATACAAGGTGCATTTTTGGCTTTTTCTAAAGAATCTATTTTTATAAAGTTAATTTCAATATTATTCTCTTTTGCATATTCTTTTAGTTCATTTACTTCATATTCTACATAAGGACATTCAGGGCTATAATAAATTGTAAAGTCTTGATTATCTATTCTCATAAGTCTAGCACTATCATTAAATTTAGGAGTATCACTATTATCAAATTGTAATGCTAATAATTCATAATCTGCAATAGTATCTATAACTTTAAACCCATAATGCTCAAAAAATTTCTTTTCACCAATAAAAGGTTTCTTCTTTTTAGAAACTAAAGTACATATACCACTTTTTCCTTTTTCTTT
The DNA here is from genome assembly GCA_022791395.1 of Clostridia bacterium. Taxonomy (GTDB): domain Bacteria; phylum Bacillota; class Clostridia; order TANB77; family CAG-508; genus RGIG8482. Next base: position 427 of record JAAVZA010000066.1, on the reverse strand, counting down.
GGAATCGTTTATTGCATATTCTAGCAATTCCTTTCCGATTCCTTTTCCTTTAAAACTTCCTGCTACCCATAGGCAATAAATATATTCATAGTTTTTTCCACTAATAGGAATCCAAGCTGTTTCTATTGGCTCATATTCAATAAATATTTTTCCTCTTGCATTTAATTTTCTAAAGATATGCCCATCTTTTAATTTGCTTTTTATCCATTCCTTTTTATTTTCAACACCTTTTTGATGTTTTGGATCTCCTATTGCACAGCAAATATGTTCATTCTCAATATTGTCTACTGTTAAATTTATATATTCATTCATTTTTTACCTCTTTTCTATATAAAAGCTAATTGTTCATCTTGCTTAATTTCTTTCTTATATGCTTTTACTATATCACTCATTTTATAAAGTAGTCCATACTTTTCACATTCTTCTT
>JAAVZA010000059.1 GCA_022791395.1 Clostridia bacterium | reverse complement strand
ATTTGAAGAATTTGTAAAACAACAGAAACATCGTATAGAAAATGTCGCATAAAAATATTAGCACTAAACTATAAAAATTTAGTGCTAATAAATAAAAAATTTTAAGACATTTTCAAAAATGATTGACATACCTATCTACCAATAAATATTTGTACTATCTACCAATAAATATTTGTACATATATCTTTCCATATTTAGGACTATTTACCACTCCTATACCTGTATAATTAAAGCTACTATTTAATATGTTTGCTTTATGTCCGTTCCGAATTCATCCAAGCATTTACAGCTAAAGAATTGTTTGAATTTCCTGCAATATTTTCTCCTGCTGTTTTATAAGATACTTTAAAACTTTTTAACATATCAAATGGTGAACCATAAGTTGGTGAATTATGTGAAAAATAGTTGTTATCTACCATATCTTGTGCTTTAATTCTTGCAACTCTTTGTGTCTCACCATCTATTTTTAATGCAGATAATCCTTTTTTTGTTCTTTCAGCATTTATTAGTCTTAATACCTCTTGCTCGTTTGTATTTAGAGACACTTGTGTATTATTACTTCCAGATGATCCTTGATTTGTATTGTTTGAATTATTACTATTTGGATAAATCGCTTTAACATATTCTTTACTAACAGCTCCAATATGGTCACTATCAGTTTGGATAATATACCAATTACCAACTCCTGCAAAAACACGTATATACTCATTTTTATTAACTGTAGTCACAATATTATACTTAGTACTAGGTCCACTTCTTACATTAAGTTTAGAAGCAGTAACAAGTCCAGTTGAAAAGTCTAATTTATAATAATGTTGCATTCCAAATGAAGTACTCGCAATTGAAAATATAAAAGCCATAATCAATAACATACAAGAAATCATAATTTTTCTTTTACTAATTCTAATTACTTTCATTAAAATCTCCCCTTTATATTAAACTGTATACTAAATACCTGTACATTATGATTATTGTTTTACAAAAATTATCGTTATTTTAATAACCGATCTTGATATTAATATTTTACTAACTGAAGTATAATCTAAAAAGAATAAAGTAATTTAAATAAAGTACTATAAAAAAAGAATAACTCTACTCTAGTTATTCCTTTTTTATAAAATTCTTTTATTTTTCCGGTATTTCATTTTCCTTTATATATTCTTCAATTATTGCAGAAATGTCTATATATGAACCTGGTATTAATCCCTGTATTGTAGTTGTTTCGAATTTGTCATCTCCTAAGCTTTCATATAAATCTTTTGCATCTTTAATCATTAAGTCTACTAGAACAACTATATTATCAGGATTTTCTTTTAAAAACTTATTTATTATATTATCAGAAAAGTTACGTTCTTCCATGTTTCCTTCTTTTATTGCCCCATATAAACAGCTTATTGCTTTTAAGTCTTCATCTGTTAACTTAGCTTGTACATCATATTTTTCTCTTATTTTATCTTTACTAAATTTCACATAATTATATTGTTCAGAAAGGTCCTCTACCATTATACCTGTATTCATATCTCTTAAAATTTCTTCTCTCGTTTTTTGATGTGGTATGCTATCTATGTCTACTCTTGGTACAAAATCATTCTTTTTTTCCTGTTTTATTTCGCACCCATTATTACCTTCCTCTAACATATAATCATTCTTTCTTGTTTTTTGTAATAAACTTTTGAACCACTCTATAATTTTCATCACTATCTTTCTCCTTTAATTATTTCTTCTAAAGTATCTTTTTTTATTTTTATATGTATATACAATGCTGAGCATTTTTTCTTTCAGTATTTCGATAGTATTATAACAATCGTTATATGGCTTTGTCAAGGATTTCAAGCAACCATACATAAAACTTTCTTTTAATTTTCATGATAAAATTTCACATATAATATAAAATTAATAATATAAAAATGGATGTGCTTATACACATCCATTTTTATATATTAAACTATTCAGCTGTTTCATCATCAACAAAATTAAATTCATCTTTGAATTTTTCTTTAAACATTTCAAATACTTTATTTAATACTTCTTCATCATCAACACTTACGTAAGATTCTTCTTCCTCTGATTCTGTATCTTCAACTTTAAGAATTACAACTTCTCCTTCTTCTTCATCGCTTTCTTCAGCTGGTAGTAATACTACGTATTCTTCTCCATCTAATTCAACTAAATCTAAAAATTCGAATTTAACTTCTTCTCCATTCTCATCATTTAATACTATGATGTTATCTAATTCTTCTTCTGGAATATTGTTTTCATCCATAACTAAAAATCTCCTTTCAATTTTTCTATATAAATTTGTATTTCTACAACATTAATAACTTGTTCTATTATTTACTATTTTTATTATCATATACACTTTAAACTTTATTAAAAAACTTATTTTTTATTCATATACATTTCTAAAATATATACTGCTGAGATAGTATCTACTATCCCTCTTTTTTTAGTTTTATTTACCTCTAAAAAATTCATAGTTTTGTGTGCTGCAACTGTAGTTAGCCTTTCATCAATTTCAACAACTTCTATTTTAGGAAATTTACAGTTTAATTTGTGAATAAAGTTTTTAGTAACTTCTACTCTAAAGGAGCTTGTACCATTCATATTCAGTGGCATTCCTATAGCAATTTTACTAACTTCATACTTATTAATTATTTCTTCTAACCTTTTTAAAACAACTTTATCATTTCCTTTATGATGTATTGTTTCAAGTCCTTGAGCAGTTATGCCGTAGTGCATCAGAGATTGCAACTCCTACTCTTGCATCACCATAATCTAATCCAAGTACTCTCATATTATTCATCTAATCCTATATAATTTTTTACCATTTTTTCTAGCAATTCATCTCTTTCTATTAAACGAATTAAATTTCTTGCATCTTTGTTGCTAGTAATATATGTAGGATCACCTGATAATATATATCCAACTATTTGATTAATTGGATTATATCCTTTCTCTAATAATGCTTGATAAACAGTTTTTAAAATTTCTCTCGCTCTTACATTTTTATCCTTTTCTACTGTAAAGTTCATAGTCTTATCCATATCCATAATAAATTCCTCCTATAAATTAAATATTATTTATATCACTTTCATTTTTATCTGCACTATCCAAATATTCTTCTAGTTTTTTAGTCACATTCTCAAGAGCTGTTCCTTTATAATATGTTGTTAAAACAAAATTCAACTTTGGACTAGCATATCTAATCTCTTCATCTTCTAATTCTTCTTCTGAAAATTCTTCAATTTCTAATTTTTCTAAGTTAGTTTTTAAATCTTGAATAAACTCCGAAGCGCCAGTTATATCTACCCCTGAAAATACTATTGCAAATTTAGGTCCCATATATCTTACGAATACATATTCTGATGAAATATTCTCACTAATATAATTACTTACTTCTGTTATTATATCATTTCCAGTTTCCCTATTATATACTTTATTTATATTTTCAAGATTTATTATCTTAAACATACATACTGTTGAAGTAGTATATTTATCAATGGTTTTCTTTCCTTTACCATATAAGTATTCTGCTGAATTAAGCTCTGAAAATAAGTCTTTTCTTGCAATATTTTCAATTGTGTTTTGGTAAGATACTGTTTTATATACTGCTATAATATTATCTTTTACTACTTCTAATATTGTTGTATCTATTTTATCAAATGCATGTGGTTCTCCGCTTTCTATTATCCAATATCCAATATATACATTGTCTATATATAGTGGAAAGAACATAGCAGATTTTGCTCTTCCAAATTCCATTGTTTGATATGGTAATCTTTCTGTATCATTATTTACTGTTACATATTTAGGTGTTGCAGTAGAAATACTATCTTTAAAAATATCTTGATTATGAAGATTTCTTAAAGCTTCCCAATGCTGTTCTTGAACATTAGATGCTTTTATAGCATATTCTGCCCCATCAAACATTACTATTGTTGAATACTTTATATCATACTTTTCAATTAATATCTCATTTATTTTTTCTATTTTTTCATCTACTGTTGAATATTCTCCAATTGTATTCATAAAATCTTGTAATACATTTAAACCAGTTATTTTTTGATTGATATTATTAAAGTTTTGTATTCTTTTATATACAACAATATTATATACTATTAATGCTATAATTATCCCTACAAGTAGGATTAAAACGTATATCACTTTTTCCACCTCTATATCTACATTTACTAAAATTTTCTTTTCATTTGTTCTAAGGTACTATTCATTTGTGATGAAAATCCACCTTTTCTATCGTAGTTATCTACTGGTCTATATTTATTGTTTAATAATGGATAAACCATATTTCCTAGTTCTTTTAATGCTATCATAAAATTCTTTGGATATCCATTTAATGATACATTACAATTTACTAATCCCTCTAAATATTTAGAATATACTTGTTCATCAAAAGGTATTGTACAATATCTAACACTATCTTTATTAAATAGTTCAGTCATAAATGACATTGATGGATCATTATAATATGCCATTCCTCCAATAATAACTTTTGGTGTTAAACTTCTTATTCTTGCTTCTTTGTTTATTACTATTCTTATTTTATCTTGTGATAATACATTTTTAGCCTTTAAATCTCTTAAAAATGCTGTAAGTGGTTGTATTGTAAGAATATCCATACTTTGTACTAAATAAATTTCTTGTGAATTTTCAAAATATGCTATATTTGTATCAAAATCACAATCTATTAGTACTAAAGAATAGTTTTTCACTAATGTTGCAAGTATTTCACCACAATTCTCATTGTTTTCTTCTGTTGGTATAGATGTATATACTGTTAAATTTCTATTTACTTGAATTCCACTTGCCTGACCAACTGATAGATTATTCATAGAATTAAGAGCTATTCTTCTTAATTTTTCTTCATTTTTAGTATATATGTAATAAGAATTTCTATTTTTTGTTACATCTAATATAGCTGTATTAATTCCCATTGATGAGAAAAGTTCTCCCAAATTATTTACTAAGAAAGAGGTTCCATTCTTAGTAGTTCCAACAAAAGAAACTATCTTTTTATCTCTTGAAAGTAGACCTTGTATGTCTACATCATATGTACTTTTTTGTTTTGTAATTTCATTACTATATGATTGTTCATTACTATAATTATTTTCTTGTAAATTGTTATAATTGTAACTTGAGGTATTATTAACCTCAGATATTGTTTCTGTTTTATAAAAATCTTCTTTAGTATCAAAATTTGTATTTTCTTCTTCTAATCCAGGTAATATAGTAGCATTTGATTCTTCTTTTTCAAAACCAGGTAATAAATTATCAATAGTTTCTTCTATTCCTGGTAAAATTGTTTCTTCTGGTTCTTCTGCTAAATCAAACAAATTTACACTGTTTTGTTTTTCTTCTTGTTCAATAGATGGTTCCACATTTTTTCTAGGTCTACCTCTGCCTCGTTTTGGAGTTGCCACTTTATTTTCTTCTTCAACTTTATCTACAATTTTTTTAGGTCTACCTCTACCTCGTTTTGGTGATTCTTCTAGTTTTGTAATTGTTTCTACTCTATTTTCTTCTTTTGGTTTTATTTCATCTAATTGAGCATCTAACATATCTTGTAAATCTGTTGATGCTTTATCTAATCTTGTTTTATCTTCTACACTCTTATGTACTATATCATCATTTGGTCTTTGTTGTTGTGGACGACTAAGCTTTGTTACTTTTTTTGTGTCAACTGCTGATGGCACTATAACAGGTCTTGTCATTTTTGGCTTGTTGGTTTGATTTTCAATAAAATCTATTTTTAGTGCTTCTTCTTTTTTAACTTCTTTTACAGGTTTTGTTATTTGTACTCCACCAAATGATATAAGAGATTGATATTTTGGAGATTTAGTTTCTAAAACCGCTCTTACATTCAAAGGTAAGAATTTTATAATTACTTTTAATTGAGAATCTGTATATTGATCAGCAATACTATTAAAACTATCCACATATGCATCTTCATTTTTACCTAGTTTTTTATAATGTGATCTAATATTTTGTATTTCAATTTCACTAACAGTGTCTTCATTTTCCTCTTGATATTGTGCATCTTCTGAATCTATCTTATAATAAGTTTTAGCTTCTTTTTTAGTACGTGGTTTTCTTATTAATCTACATACTTCTTCAATACTTCTATCTTGTCCTAATAATGCACTATATACCCCTATACTAAATAATTTTACTAAAAATTGTTCAGATTTTGCACGTCTATCTGAACAAATAAGTATTATTGGAGTGTCATTACCATCTGCACTTGTAGCCTCATCACTAATACTATCTAATTTATCAAATATAAAACGATCAATTGCCTCGTAATCATTATTTGCAAATGGTTCTAAATCTTCACTTATAACAATTCTATCATAAGTTTTATCTCTACCGTATCTCTTTTAGTATTGCATTAAAGTAATATACATTTTTATATGAGATTATTTCTTTATAATCCTTTTGATATTTTTTAACAATAGATTCTGATATATTATCATTACTTACTGCAAATAAAACTTTCATTAGTTATTTCCCCCAATTAATTAATTTCTAAATCCTTTTACTACAATTGCAAATACAAGTGGTAATACTTGACATATTACAAGAATAGTAACAAAACTTATAATAAGGAAAAGTCCTCTATCATGTACGTCTAGTTTTCTTATACCTATTACATATTGCCATATAGCCCCCATTGCAATTCCAACAAAGCAAAGTGGTATACTATAAATACGAACTTTATTTAACATATAAGCTGTAAATCCGTAAGCTTCTGAGCCATATGCTTCATTATAATCTTCTAATTCTTTCATTTCTTTTTCTTTAATTTCTACTAATTGTCCTGCTGTGCCTTCAGATATTGCACTTCTTGATGTTGCGTAAACAGAACAACTAAAAAATACACACATTACTGCAATTAAAGTGATTACTACTTTTTTCATTACATTCCTTGCCCCTTCCAAATCATTACTATTTAGAGTTATTTTTTTACTTATATATCATACAATACAATTACAAAAATATCAAGAATTTTTAGCAAAGTTTTTACTTTTATTGTATTTATTTAACGTGTTTTTTCAAATATTACATTTTATCTTTCATATCCTACTATAATTTGAAATCTATTTAATAAAAAATAAGACTTTCATTTTTTTGAAAATCTTATTCCTGATTTCAATGGTGTAGTTATCTGCATTTTTTCTTTCTTGACAATTTATATAAACTTAAAATCGGGAGGTAACCTCATGCGTGACCTATGAGTATTACTTTTTTTATATTATTTCTTCTTTAGTTGTTTTTTATTTTCCTTTTCCAATTGTTTTAAACTCTTTTGTGGCGTAGGTAGGTTTTCTGGCATAGTTCCGTCCAGCTTCCTTAATTGCTTTCCTAACTATTTTACCAATTTTTTTATGAGTATTACAGGCTTCCTTTTCAGTATCAATTTTATCTCTTTTTAATCTTTGTTCCGTTTGAGAAATTCTAAATAAATTGGCTATGAGTTCATCACTTCCCATATTATCCAAAATATCTTCTCTATATCTTAGTCCTTTTCTTCTAGCAATATCATCAGCTGTTTCGCCATTGTATAAACCTTTATATCCGCTGTTATGAAATTTATCAAAATTTTTAACTCCTGCATTTTTAGCAGTTTTGTTAAGTGAATAATTTCCCTTTCTTGTTAAGTCTCTTTGATAAAATCTTTTTTCATCTTCTGTTAACATACTATATTCTTTTTCTGTAATTTCTTGTTTTCTAGTTTGTACTGCAAAATATGTCTGAGCAAGAGCAATTACTTTCTTTCTACTATCGCCATTTTGTGCTATTAAATAACAGGCATATCGAGTTAATCTATAATCTCTAATTATTACTTCTGCATTATTGGCACGTTTTGACAACTTGTCGACGTCGACAAAATGTTCGAATATATTAATATCACTATTCTTACAAGATTCTTTTGCTTTGCTTATTACATTTTCAAATTTTCGCCATTCTTTATAATTTAAAACAATCTGTAATTCTCTAGCAAACCAAAATTCAATGCCGTTTTCATCAATATGTTTAATATCTTCAAATGATTTATTATTTTTATCTATTTCCTTCAATAGTATCATCTCCGTTTCATAATTAATTATTTATTTCTTTCAATATTATAAAACAATTGTTCGCAAAAGTCAATCATTTTTTCTCTTTTATTTTATAAATATAGTCTAACTTTACCTCGCTGTCATAGAACACCTTATAAAAATTTATTCTGGATTAGGACTTTGGTATTGCAATAAGTCCTAATCCTATATAAGTTGAGACTTGCTATCACAATTTTATACCCTTCGATGCCATATTTTTTGCAAAAGAAAAAATCAACCATTCCTGATTGATCTTTGTATCATTTCTGTTCTATTAGTTCTAATAAAAACATCATTTTGGTTGGGCTGGCTAGATTCGAACTAGCGCATGCCAGAGTCAAAGTCTGGTGCCTTACCGCTTGGCTACAGCCCAATGTATTTATATAATATAAATGGGGTGGAATATGGGACTCGAACCCATGGTCTCCAGTGCCACAAACTGGCGCGTTAACCAACTACGCTAAATCCACCATTTTGCGTTGTTACATTTCTTTGTAACAACGCAAGTTATATTTTACCTAAATTCGATTAATTTGTCAATATTTTTTTCTGTTTTTATCTTAATTTTTTTAAGTAATTGAATTTTACCTTTATATTACTGCAAAAATTCGTATTGTAAATTATCATATTACTCTTTTGCAAGTATTATTAATCTTCCTTTACTATCATCTGTACAAGTTGATAAAGATATTTCTCTTGCTCCTGCAGTATCTCTTGTAATATATTCAGCATCTGTTTCTGATGTAGTATATTTTTTATATATAGTATATTTTATTTTTTTACCTGTATTATCTGTTATGTATATAATATCTCCGACTTCTAATTGTTTGTTTTTTCCAAAGAAAGCTCCATTTCTATAATTATGTCCTACTATTGTTGTGTTTCCCACTTTGTTTAAACCTGGTCCATAATAATAAGCAACCGCAAGTTGTATTGACTTTGGAGTTACTTTGTCCAAAACTGGATATTTTATACCTGTTTTTGGTATTTCTATTGTTCCTAATACATTATATCCTTTATATGTTGGAACTTTTGTAGAACTAGAACCATTATTTGTAGTTGTATTTGTATCTATGCTTTCTATAGGATCAATTACGGTTGAAACAGAATTGTCTGTTTGATTATTATTAATTGTATTTTGTGTTACATTATTTTTCATTTGTTCCTCATATTTAGATAAAAAATCTTCTGTTTCTTTATCTATATAATATTTTCTATAAAAATCATATCCCAAAAATCCAATTAATCCTAAAATAGCGATTATAACTATAATAAGTATAACTGTAAGTACATTACTATATTTACTATTAAACATATGCATCTACCTCCATTTTTTCTCTTGTTTCATACTTATTTCTATTATACCACATTTTATTACTTTTTCCTACAATTTTTATGCATTTTGTTCATATTTCTTACACAATTTTGTCTCCAAATTTAGCACCTGCTAATAAGTGAAAGTGTAAATGTCCTACTTCTTGTCCTGCATCTTTTCCACAGTTCACTATAACTCTATATCCATTTTCTTTTACACCTTGCATCTCTGCTAATTTATTAATTACTGTATATATTTTTCCTATTAATAATTCATCTTCTTTTTCTAACTCTACTAAAGAAGGTATATGTTTTTTAGGTATTATTAATGTATGAATTGGTGCTGCTGGGTTAATATCCTTAAACGCAATAATCTCATCATCTTCGTATAATATCGTAGCTGGTATTTCTTTTTTAATAATTTTACAAAATATACAATCTTCCATAATTAAATATTCTCCTTTATTTTAGGGTGGATCTATATCAACCCTATATTTAAATTGTTTCTATTTCTCTAAAATAGCTTTTATACGTCTTACTCCAGCTGAACTTGCTTCTTCTTTTTTTATTACAAATTTTCCAAGTTCACTTGTATTTTTTACGTGTGGCCCTCCGCATAATTCTTTAGACACATCACCTATTGAATATACTGTAACAATATCAGGATATTTTTCAATAAACATACATTCTGCACCAGATTTTATAGCATCTTCTTTTTTCATTTCTTCTACTGTTACGGGTATTGCTTTCCTAATCCAATTATTCACTAATTCTTCTACTTTTTGCTTTTCTTCATCAGTTAATTTATGATCACAAGAAAAGTCAAAACGCATTCTTTCAGGTGTTATATTTGAACCTTTTTGATGTACATCTTTACCTATAATTACTTTTAATGCCGCATTTAAAAGGTGTGTAGCTGTATGATAAGCTATTGTTTCTGGGCTCTCTCCTGCAAGTCCTCCTTTAAACTTTTGCTCAGAACCCATTCTTGATTTTTCTTGGTGTTCTTTATATAGTTTTTTAAATTCTCCCATATCTAGTTCTAAGCCTTGTTCTTTTGCTAAGTCCCCTGTTACTTCTGGTGGAAATCCGTAAGTATCATAAAGTTTAAAAACAGTTTGTCCATCTATTTGTTGTAAGCCTTCATTTTTTATTTTTGTTATAGCCTTTCCGAATTCTCTTTCACCATGTTCTAGTGTTTTAACAAATTTGTCTTTTTCTTCTACTATCACTTGCTTTATTGTTTCTTTATTTTTTACAAGTTCTGGATACATTTCTTTTAGATTTTCAATATTTAATTCAATTAAGTTTGATAGTTCATCTAAATTAATTTGTAACTTATTTAAATGTCTTGTCATTCTACGTATTAATCTTCTTAATACATATCCTCTATCAACATTACTTGGTCTTCCACCATCTGATATTATCATTATGCTTGAACGCATATGTTCTGCTACAATTCTTCTGCTGGTTATATCGTCTACTTTAGCAAGTTCTAAAAGTTTGTCCATTATAGGTTTAAAAACTTCTGTATCATATGGTGTTTCTTTTCCTTGTAGAAGCATATTCATTCTTTCAAGTCCAAGACCTGTATCTACATTTCTTTGTTTTAATTTAGTATATCCATCTTTATTTTTATAGTATTCCATAAATACATTATTCCATATTTCGACATATTTGCCACATCCGCAAGATGGATTACAATTCTCGCTACAAGGCTCTTTTCCTGTATCATAAAACATTTCTGTATCCGGTCCACAAGGTCCCTCTTCTCCAGCTATCCACCAGTTATCATCTTTTCCAAAGTAATAAATATGGTCTTCTGGCATACCTGCTGCTTTCCAAATTCTAGCTGATTCTTCATCACGAGGCGCATCTTCATCACCTGCAAAAACTGTTACAGACAATTTCTCTACTGGAATTCCTAGCTCTTTAGTCAAAAACTCAAAACTCATTTTAATTGATTCTTCTTTAAAATAATCTCCTAAGGACCAGTTTCCAAGCATTTCAAAATATGTTAAGTGACGATTATCTCCAACTTCGTCTATATCAACTGTTCTAACGCATTTTTGGTAATCTGTTAGGCGCTTTCCTTCTGGATGTTTTTCTCCCAATAAATATGGTACAAGTGGTTGCATTCCTGCTGTTGTAAATAATACTGATGGGTCATTTTCTGGTATTAATGGTGCACTTGGTATTACAATATGTCCATGACTCTCAAAAAATTTTAAATATTTATTTCTTATATCAATTGCTTTCATAGTATATTCCCTCTCATTTTTTAATTTATGCTCTAAATTATATTACAGCATACGAAAAAAAGCAAGTAAAATTCTTGCTTTTTTGCTTCATTATATTTCCATTTGGCTACTTAAGAAACCTGCTGCTGATTGAACAACTTTTAGTTCTGCCTCTCCCATTTTTGTGTTTGTGTCTTTTGATAATAATATAACACTTCCTATTACATCACCTTGAGATATAATTGGATATACTACCTGTGAATTAAATTTTCTTTCTTTATTATCATTTTTAGTTATAGGAATAGAAACCTCATTATTTTCTTTGCTAGTATAAACTTCTTTATCTTCTAATAATTGTTCTAATTCCTTACTTAAGTCTTGTTCTAAAAATTCTTTTTTTGCTCCACCGTGAAACTGCAATTACTGTATCTTTATCAGTTATACAAGCAATATGTCCTGTTGTTTTTGATAAAGTTTCTGCATACCCTGTAGCAAATTCAGAAAGTTCTCCAATTGGAGAATATTTCTTTAGAATAACTTCGCCTTCTTTATCTGTAAAAATCTCTAAAGGATCTCCTTCTTTTATTCTTAAAGTTTTTCTTATCTCTTTTGGTATAACAATTCTACCTAAATCATCAATTCTTCTAACTACACCTGTTGCTTTCAAAATTTTCCCTCCTTTTAAATCTAAGTTTAGATTTAGTATTTGTTTTGGAAAATTTTTTATTCATATTTTTGACATTTTTTTGAATTTATATGCTTGTTTAAACTTTATTATAAGTTATTATATTTTTGATGCACCTTTCGCGATAATAACTAAAATAGAAATTTAAAATACAAAAATACTTTAAATTTCTATTTATAAAAATCTATATACTATATCTATTTATATTGTTCTAATATATATTCTAAATCTTTAGAAAATTCTCTAAGCATTACAATTTTAATTGTAGCTTCTTTATTTTTCGTATAATCATCTATTAATTGTTTTAACCCTATTATATTGTTCATTTCAGGCTCAATTTCAACTTTATGCAGTCTAACCCTATTTACTAATTTTTCTTTTATAGTCATTATATCTTCATTACTTGCACAAGATATTCTTTGGAAGGTCTGGAATACGTCATAATATTTAAATATTGGAACATCCATACATTCCTTATCAAATCTTTCATAAAATACTTCCATTCGCATTGGAATACATTTAAATATTTCTTCTGCTTTTTCAATATACATTTTATCTTTTAATTGTATATTTAACTTATTAAAATGTTTTAATACTTCTTCTATATCTTCATTTACTTCTCCCACTGTGATTTGAGCAAGTTCTTCTTCTACATTTTCACAATAAGATGATGTAAGTGATGCCATATTCATCCCATTAAGAAATACACTTTTTATTGTTCTCATATCATATTTAATTAAGTCTTTTTTTATAAAATAACTAAAGTATGCAAATATTTTTACCATATCAATTAGTCTTATTTTACCATTTTTAACATCCTCAATTATTTCATCTACTATTCCTTCAAATTGATCATCACTAATTTTCCAATATTCTTCCGTAAGAAGTCTTTTATATCCTGGAAGTTTATCTGTATCAACAGTATTTATAATTACTTCCATATTTTCTTTAAATACTTTCATATCAAAAATTCTTGTACGCACATATATTTCAATAAATTTAAAGAATCTATATTCGGCTTTAAAATTATAATAATAGTTATTATCGAATTCTTTAATATAAAATTGTCTGTTGTCCATTAACAATACTCTTGAAGATACTAAAATTGACTTGTATTCTTCGTTATCTTGAATATTTATAAACTTATCCTTTGTTACTTTTCCAGCTTTAATTTCAAAGGATACAGCTATTGTAAATATAAGCATTGTTTGTAATACTCTATTATTTGTATTTGGATAATATTTATTTACCATTTCGAAAACTTTTCTAAAATCGTTTAGTGCATGTTTTAAAATTCTTAAATTTCTTGTTCCACTTTTATTAAAAGTTGAAATTATTATTCCAGTATTTTCTCTTAAAAATCTTATTAATTCCTCATTTGTTTCATATCTCATTAATAGTCCATTGATTATATAGTTAAATTCTGGTGCATATTCAAAGGTTTCTCCTATTAATTTTTCTTTTATTCTTTCATAATCATTTGCTTTATCAAATACTGTTTCAATTGTGTCTTGAATTTTTTCTACCATTGGTTTATCAGTAGTTTTAGATAAATCTCCTTCTTTATCTAAAAGATATGTAGCTATAAAGGTTTTCATTTCAAGGTTATTACTTTTTAGTTTTGTAGATAATTCTTTTTCATTACATATTATTATTGTTTTTATATGATCGTGCTCTACAAAGTTATTTATATATCCTAAAATATCAATAACGTCTACATTTGCTCTTTCAAGGTCATCAAAACATAATACTTTATCATCTGTTGAAAAGAAATCTGAATAATCTACTCTATCTCCATTTTGTGTAACACCAAAGAAGTTTGCCATATCTAAACCTGTTTTTGCATATTCAGGTATTGTTGTTTGATTGTTTGCTTGCATATATTTTTTTAGATTTTTATCCATTAATTGAGTGGTTTCAATAAATATTTTTTTACTTATTTCTTCTAGGTTCGATATACCATATAACGACATATAAATTGTAGTATATTGTTTTCCATTTAATTGCATAGATTCTATTTTATTTCTAATTTTATGATTCCAGAAATAAGTTTTACCGCTTCCCCATTCACCATTAATCATAATTGCATAATCTGTATAATCACTTCTTACATAATCTAATATACTTTCAACTAAATCTTCCATAATCTACTCCTTTTTAATCTTTTGCAAATGTTAATACTGAAACCTCATAAGCTCCTGCTTGTCTTAAAACTTTTGCACATTCTTCCAAAGTGCTTCCTGTTGTATAAATATCATCAAACAGTAAAATTTTTTTATTGTTTATAATCTCATTATTTTTAATTATATATGCACCTTGTATATTAATTTTTCTTTGTTCTTTATTTAAACTACTTTGAGGCTTAGTATTTTTTATTTTATATAAAATATTCGTACAAACTTTAATATCCTTATCTAATTTTGTACATTCTTTTATAATAAGTTCACTTTGATTATATCCTCTTTGCCTTTTTCTTGTTTTACTTATTGGAACTGGGATAATTATATCATACTTTTTTAAAAATCCACATATTTTTTTATCTTTTATCATAAAATTTGCAAATGCTTTATAGCGATAGTTTTGTTCTCCAAATTTGTATTTGATAAAACAACTTCTTACTATATCTTCGTATTTAAATATATACATTTCATCTGTAAAACTTCTTTTAAGATATATGTGTTTTTTACATTGTTTTATCTCGTTTAATTTTCTCATACATTTAGGACATATATCATATTTATTGATACTTCCACAAATTCCGCAAGCCTTTGGATAAAAAATGTTTATTATACCATTAATAAAGTGCATTGTAACACCCTTTCTCTTTTATTTGATTTCTTGGATTATTTAGTAAAGATACTTTACTTTAAAGATTTAAAATTTTTATTAAAACAAATCATTATTTATGTAATTTCTACCGCAATAATACATATGTGAAATAAATACTACTTTATTGATGTCATCTATTGTATACAGTATTATAAAGTTGTTTATAACTATTTTCCTATAATTTCGTTTAAGCTCGTCCATTTTTTCAATTCTTGTATTTATCCCAGGTGCATATTTTAGTTGTTGCACCTTTTCTTCCACTTTTCTCATTAATCTTTTTGCAGCATTTTCAGCATATAAATTTTCTGTAATGTAATCATATATTTTATTAATTTCTTTATAAGCCGTTGGAGTAATTATTATATCATATTTACTAATATCCATATTTCTGTCTCAACTCCTTAAATGCAATATCAACTTTTATACCTTCTCCATTTTCAATTTCTTCTTCTGATTTTTTTAATTTTTTTATTATATCTTCTTGCATTCTTTTTTTATTATATATCTTCCTTGCTAATTGTTGCATATTAATACACCTCTTTCTTTTTATACTATTTACAGTATATCATAAATTTGCATATTTTAAAATGTTTCTATTATTTATTATCTACAAATATTTTTATTACATTCATTTAGTCATATTCTTTAACTTATATACCAAACCAGTATTTCTCTTTTTGGTGTCCGTATTTTGTATCATATAGTTTAATACTTTATCCCCACTTATTATTATAAGCAGTTTTTTTGCTCTTGTTATTCCTGTATATAGTAAATTTCTTGTAAGCAACATTGGTGCTGCTTGTGGCAACACTATAATTACTACATCAAACTCACTTCCGTTGTGCTTTATGTATTGTTATGGCATATGCATGTTCTATTTGGTCTAAATCAGAAAAGGCATACCAAGCTATTTTATTATCATCAAATCTGATTTTTACTTGTTTTTCAAAATTATCTATCTTTTCAATTGTTCCTAATTCACCATTAAAAACTCCGCTTCCATTTTCATAACTTGGTTCAAATCTTTCCCAGTATATATCATAATTGTTTCTTATTTGCATTATCTTATCTTGTTCACGGAAAGTAACACCCATACTATTTTTTTCTTGCTTAAAATCTGATTCTGGATTTAATTCTTTTTGTAATGCTTTATTTAATTCTTTTGTACCTAACATTCCTTTTTTTGTAGGTGATAGCACTTGAATGTTTTCAAAAAAGTTATAATCTCCAAAGTTTGAAAGTCTTTCTTTGCATAATGATAAAACCTGATATATCATTCCCTCAGTTGATTTTTCTTTAATATAAAAAAAGTCTTCTTTTGCATTATGTTCTTTTGCTTCTTCAGGCGTTATAAACGTTTCTCCATTATTCACTCTGTGTGCATTTAGTATTATTTTACTTTTTGCAGCTTGTCTAAATATTTTATCTAACTGAATCGTTTTTACAACATTAGATTCTATTAAATCCAATAAAATACTACCTGGCCCTACTGATGAAAGTTGATCTACATCTCCTACTAATACAAGTTTTGTTCCTTTATACACTGCTTTTAAAAGGTAGTTCATTAAAAATAAATCTACCATAGACATTTCATCTACAATTATTACATCTGCATCTATTGGTGCTACGTCATAATCTGTACTTTCTATGCTACCTTCCTCTTCTATTTTTCCTATTTCTAATAAACGATGTAGTGTTTTTGCTTCTTTATTTGTAGCCTCTGTCATTCTTTTTGCTGCTCTTCCAGTTGGTGCACATAGTACTACTTTTTTACTTTCTTTTTCGTATAAATCTATTATACTTTTTATAATTGTAGTTTTACCAGTTCCAGGACCTCCTGTTATAATACATACGTTATTTTCATTTACAGCTTCAATGGCTTCTTTTTGTTTTTCTGATAAAACTATAGCTTCATCTTTTTCTATTGTTTTTAATTCTTTTTTTAAATTCTTTATTTCTTTTATATTATCACTATTATTTAAAGATACTATTTTTTCTGCAATATTTGTTTCTGCTTTATAAAAGGCCTGCAAGTATACAAGTTCAATATCTTCCTCTTGCTTTTCTACTACTATTTCATTTGACACTTTTAAATCTATTAAACAATTCTCTATATAATCATTAGAAACCCCAAGCAATTCCCCAACAAATGTTATTAAGTTTTCTTTTTTTACACATGTATGTCCATTATAGCTTACTCTAATTAAACTATATTTTATACCACTTTTTATTCTTTTTGAATTATCTATAGCTATTCCTATATCAAGTGCCATTTTATCTATTTGCTTAAAATCTACTCCTCTTGCAATATCAATTAATATATATGGATTTTCTTCAATTTGCTCTATCGCATTAGCACCTAATAATTTATATACTTTTTTAGCATTTGCTGGACCTATTCCAAACCTCTCTAAAAATCCAACTATTTGCCATAATTCCCAATTTTCATTAAAGCTCTGTGACATTTCTAGTGCTTTTGGTTTGGTAATTCCCTTAATACTAGCTAATTTCTCAGGGTCATATTTAAATATATATATAGTATCTTCTCCAAAGGTATCTACTATTTTTTTTGCTGTTGATGGACCTATTCCTTTTATTGTTCCATTTGAAAGATAACTTTTTAATGATTCCAAATTTTGTGGCATCATTTTTTCAAATGTATCTATTTTAAATTGCCTACCATAATCTTGATGTGTAACATATTTTCCTATGAGTTTTAGAGTATCTCCTGCATTTATAAAAGGAAGATACCCTACAATTGTTAATTCTTCTTCATCTGTTTCAAAGGTCGCTACTGTATAACTATTTATTTCATTTTGATATATTATTTCTCCGTAATACTCCTTGTATTTCCACTATAATCTCCATCTTTTTTATTTTATATTACTATATCATAAGAAAAAAAATAGTACAATTGTTTTTTTAACATTGTACTATTTTTGTTTAATTTTTTAATATTTTTATAATTTCTTATTACTTACCTAATCCAACAATACGATACTGTCCACTCACAAACGAATACCAGTCCCTATCAGATATCCATTTAAAACTAACGCCAAGAAAATACTCTCCATTTTCAACATTTTTCATATCAATAGTCAAAGGCCTAACCTCGTTATTCAATACTGAATCTTCTATAACAGGATCAGTCAAATTCGCATCACGATACAAACCAAAAAGCAACTTGGCCTCCCCAGGACTAACCCCAAAACCACCAAAAGAAAAAGTAAATTTTTCAAAATCCGACGCTTTCAACTTACTAAAATATCTAACTGAATGTAGTGAGTTACCTCTACTACATGTCAATCTTCCTTTGTTTTGACCTGCAACTAGTATCCATTCATCAATATTAAAATGTGAATCTGTATTCAAAAATGTTACAGTACCAAGAAATTTTATTCCTTTTGATACTGTTTCTATTTTATTTCCTGTTATATCTACACTTAAAACATGTAAATAGTATGTTCCTGGATTTGACTCTGTAATGTTTATATTTTTTGGATTTTCATTAAAGTTTGAAGCAGTCTCCCAAACCTCATTATTCTCGCCTAATTTATCTTTGTTTTTATCAATTATATATTTACATTTTTCTATATCTATTCCAGTTTCTAAATCACTTTGTGTTACTGTTGCTTCAATGGTTTCCTCTACAGTTGCTTGTTCTTTATTAAAGGTTATTGTTGCTGACTGTGGTGGTAATGCATCTATAGTACTTATCTTACTTGAAAATTTATATCCTATTTCATTTGTTGTCTTATCTATTATTCTTCCATATATAGTTATGTTTTTTCTTACTTCTATTATACTTCCAGCTGTATAATCTACCCAATTTGTACTAGTATCACTGTTCTCTACTATGTTATATTGTACTGTATATCCGCTTATACTTGCATCTATTTCTATTGTCACATCTACTTTTGCTACATTTTGAGTTTCAGTATCATATATAAATTTTGCTTTCCCTCTGGTATCTTTTTTAAACTCTGTTTCTTTTCCTAAACTTTGTGCTATTTCTGGAACGCTTCT
>JAAVZA010000058.1 GCA_022791395.1 Clostridia bacterium | reverse complement strand
GTATCAGCAGTAGCTGCAGCAGCACCTGCAGCAGCTGGAGCAGCTGGAGCAGCAGCTGAAGAAAAATCATCATTTGATGTTGTATTAGCATCAGCTGGTGACCAAAAAATCAAAGTTATCAAAGTAGTTAGAGATGCTACAGGATTAGGATTAAAAGAAGCTAAAGAATTAGTAGATGGAGCACCAAAAACAGTAAAAGAAGGAGCTTCTAAAGAAGAAGCTGAAGAATTAAAAGCTAAATTTACAGAAGTTGGAGCAGTTGTTGAACTTGCTTAGTTTAAAATATAAAATAATAGGATAGAAACATTTAAAGTTTCTATCCTATTATTTTTTTAAATATTCTAAAATTTCATTATCAGATATATTAAGTACTTTTATTATTTTCTTTAAGGTACTAACAGTTGTTTTATCTTCATTATATTCTAATCTTTGTAGATGACGCCAGCTTATATCTAATTTTTCAGCAAGTTCTTCTTGTGTAAGATGATTTTTTATTCTATTTTCACGTAACATAATAGCCTCCTTTTATACTACTAGACAATTATGTCATAAATTAATAAATAAAAGTATGGCAAAAATGTCATAAAAAATATCAAAATATGTGAAAGTTTATATAAAGAGAATAAAGAAAACAGAAGAAAAACAGAGAAAATAAAAGAAAAACTTTAAAATGATACCAATTAATCAAATCAATAAACAAAAGAGAAAAAATCAACAAGGTAAGAACAAAATCAAAACAAAATAGCTTTGAAAAGCTGGAAAATATATGTTATAATTACAAAAGATGGTGCATTATTCTAGTGATAATGTCTATTACGAGGGTGGGGCTAAAAATCCACTAAAGGGCATATCGATGAAGTTTCTTGTTTGTGCGCAAAACGCCCAGTTATGTGTGCTTGCAGGGAGTAAAGATGTTAGGGAAATATGTAATGGCATACATAGTATTCCCCTATCATCGCGGAGGCTTAATCAGTTTTTTAATATTATCAAGATTTGAATAATTATTTTTGCTCGGTTGCAAATAATAATATTCAAATTATATGAAAGCAGTTTAAGTATAACCTATATAAAGTGCCAAGACACAATATATAGAGTAGCCTGTCTCGAGTGATAAATTTGGGATTAGTTAACAGGGTTTTGTTATTAAAATAGCTAATTAATAATGAAATTATAACTATGAAATTATTATTGCAAAAAAGACTAGTAATAGAAGGATATCTCAAGGAAAACTTCTAGAATGTTTGCACATAAGTGCGAGAAAGTCTAAGGATTAAGGTGTAGATTTAAGTGGTTGTCTGGTATTCTTTTAAGAATAAAAGAATATTTTCTTTAAATGGAAACAGCTAAGTAGTAATGCTTAGTAGAAAATAGAGAAATTCAACTAGACCTATACTACAAAGTTTACTTAGACTTTTACCATCAAAACTATTTTAAAGGTGGAAAAAAGTTGAAAGAAAAAAGCAATAAAAAAAGTAACGATAACATTAAATGGTTTACCCAAGTTTTCATTACAACATTTATATTATCGCTATTTTTTTCATACATATCTACTGTAGCATTAAATGATATACCAATGATTCCAGCAATAGTAATACTCTTAGCTGTAATTTTAGTAGGTATTATATTTGATATAATAGGAGTTGCAGTAACAGTAGCAGGAGAAGAGGAATTTCATGCAAAAGCAACAAAAAAAATTCCAGGGGCAAAGGTAGCAGTAAAATTAATTAGAAATGCAGCAAAAGTAGCTAACATTTGTGCTGATGTTATTGGAGATATTTGTGGAGTATTAAGTGGTGCTATTAGTGCTATTGTTGCAATGAAGATAACAAGTCTTTATGAAATGTCATTTCAAGTACAGTTTTTGATAAGTGCATTAGTTGCATCTTTAACAGTTGGAGGAAAAGCTTTAGGAAAAGGATTTGCAGGTAAAAATAGTGGAAAAATAGTATGGCTTGTGTCTAAAGTGTTAAGACCATTTTTTGGTAAAGAGAACTAGGTAATAATATTAGCAAAAGAGCATTTTAATATGCTCTTTTAATAATATTATAGGAAATTGATAAAACTTACATAATGTGATATAATTTATACGTTGGAAAAATAGTTTTTAACAATGTAAACATGTATAGGAAGCCTGTAAACACTAGTATAGTTAGGAGGTAAAAATGAACATTAAAATTGAAACTACGAGAATCAAAAGAGTAAGAGCGTTTTTTGAAATGAATAACGGGAACTGTACCGTTGTAATGATAAAAACGCAGAAGAATCGCAAGCCGCTTAGCTTTAGGATTTCGAGAGAGTGGTCATTCGAGGAATGGCAGCTTATGCGGATGTTACAGTTTGCGGGAGTAAAAAATACTGACAAACTCAAGAGAAGAAATATCAAAGTCGTACTTAACTGTGGTAATGGCGAGGAACATATCGTCGGCTTTGGCAGTATGACAGAAGATAAGTTCTTTTTGATTGAGTATCAGGATACAAAAGACTTTACCCAGGCTGAAATCCAAGAACAGGCTAATAAAGACAGCGAGTATTTGAGTCGATTCATAATTTGATTTTTAGTATGTTCATGATTAAGTAAAAGACGGTTGATGATTTTTATCAACCGTCTTTTATGTATTTCTTAGACATATTTGTTTTAATTATAATTTAATTTATGGTATAAAGTAGTATAAATGAAGATATATATTGGATATTAACATTTTATGAACAATTGGTCAAAAAGTATTGCAATTTTAAGAAATAAATAATAAAATGAATACATTACAAATACAATGTAGAAGGAAACTTAAGGTGGAGGAATAAAATGATTATATTATTAGATGCAATGGGTGGAGATAATGCACCAGATGCAAATATAAAAGGTGCTGTAAAAGCTATAAACCAAATAGAAGCAGAAATTTTACTAATTGGTAATAAAGATATAATTAATGGAAGAATAAAAAAATTATATGGGAAAAATGATATTTCTGAAATTTCAAACAAATTAAAAATATATCATACAACAGAAACAATAGAAATGACAGATATTCCAACTCAAAGTATTAAGCATAAAAAAGATTCTTCAATGGTGGTAGGCTTTAATCTACTAAAAGAAGGAAAGGGAGATGTATTTATTTCAGCAGGGAATAGTGGAGCCTTATTAACTGGTGCAACATTACTTGTTGGAAGAATCAAGGGAATAGATAGACCAGCACTTGCAGGAATTTTACCTTCATATAGAAGTAGGCTTATGCTAATAGATTGTGGATCTAATACTAATTGTAAACCAATTAATTTACTTCAATTTGCTCAAATGGCTACTATATATAATAGAAATACATTTGGAATGGAACATCCAACCGTTGGACTATTAAATATAGGTACAGAAGAAACAAAGGGTAATGATTTAGTAAAAGAATCATATAAATTATTAAAAGAAAAAGCAGAAGAATTAAATATAAATTTTGTTGGCAATGTAGAAGGTAGAGATGCTTTTTCTGGAAAACTAGATATTTTAGTTGCAGATGGATATACTGGAAATGTATTTTTAAAAACAGTAGAAGGTGTAGGAAAACTTGTGAAAAAAACATTAACAGAAAGTATAAAGAAGAATTTCTTTACAATGCTTTGTTCACTTCCTGCTATGGGTTCAATAAAATCCTTTGCAAAATCAATGGATTATAAAGAATATGGTGGAGCATTATTTTTAGGAGTAAAGAAACCAGTAGTAAAAGCACACGGAAGTAGTGATGAGAAATTATTTGAATTTACAATTAAACAAGCAGAACAATTCGTAAAGAATAGGGCTGTAGAAAAAATGATAGAAGAATTTGAAAAAAGTAACTAATAAAATATAAAAAATACTTGACAATTTATTAAACATATATTATTGTGTAGTTACTAATTAAGAAATGGAAAAACTGGGAGGAGGTGAACTTAAAGTAATGAGTTCAGAAGAAATATTCGAGAAAATAAAAGAAATTATAGTAGAACAATTAGGAGTAACTGAAAACACAGTTACAATGGAAGCATCTTTTATAGATGATTTAGGTGCAGATTCACTTGATATAGTTGAATTAATAATGGCATTAGAAGAAGAATTTGATTTAGAAATTCCAGATGCTGATGCTGAAAAAATAGTTACAGTTAGTGACGTAGTTGACTACATAAAAGAAAACGCTTAGGCAAAAAAAGAAGGGGAATACCTTTCTTTTTTTTATTTTTTATTGTATAATGTGTATTATGTAGGAGGTGAAAAAATTGAGTTTAGATAAATTTGAAGAAAATATAGGATATTCATTTAATGATAAAAAATTATTAAAAACTGCATTAACACATACTTCATATGCAAATGAACAAAAAGTAACAAGTAATGAGAAGTTAGAATTTTTAGGTGATGCAGTATTAGAATTTGTAACAAGTGAATATTTGTATAAAAATTATAGACATTTAAAAGAGGGAGAAATGACTAAAGTTAGAGCAAGTGTTGTATGTGAAGAAAGTTTGTATAAAATAGCAATAAGGCATAATTTTAGTGATTTCTTATACCTAGGTAAAAGTGAACTTTCAAATAGTAAAGAGGTAAGACCTGCAATACTTGCAGATAGTGTAGAGGCCGTTATTGCAGCTATGTATTTAGACTCTGGAATAGAACAAGTAAAAGAATTTATAATTAATAATTTAAAAGCAGCAATTGAAATTGCAAGTAAAAATGTAGGAATGAAAGATTACAAAACAGTTTTGCAAGAAAAATTACAAGTTCATAAAGGAGTACATATAGAATATCAAATTATAAAAGAATCCGGACCAGATCATAACAAATTATTTACAGCTGAAGTTAAATTAAATGGGAGACCATTATCTACTCGGTACTGGTACTTCTAAAAAAATGGCTGAAATGGAAGCGGCAAAAAATGCAATGTCAAAGGAGGAAAAAATATGAAACAAAAGCAATATGTTATACCAATATTTGTACCACATTTAGGATGCCCAAATGATTGTATATTTTGTAATCAAAAGAGTATTAGTGGACAATTAAAACAAGTTACAAAAGAAGATGTAAAAACTACAATAGAGTATTATTTAAAAAATTTTAAAGAAGACAATGCATATATAGAAGTAGCATTTTTTGGAGGAAGTTTTACAGCAATAGAGGTATCACTTCAAGAAGAATTACTTCGGGGCTGCATATGAATACATCAAAGAAAATAAAGTCCATGCAATTAGAATATCAACTAGACCAGACTGTATAAACAAAGAAATACTAAAAATGCTAAAAAAATATAAAGTAAAAACAATTGAATTAGGAGTACAATCAGCAAATGATTATATTCTTAAACGAGCTGGAAGAGGACACAATTTTGAAGATGTAAAAAAAGCATCAAAATTAATTAGATGGCAGGGCTTTAAACTTGGTCATCAAATGATGGTAGGATTACCAGAAAGTACTAGATTAGATGAATTAAACACAGCAAAACAATTAATAAAATTAAAACCTAAAATGATTAGAATATACCCTGTACTAGTAATAAAAAATACAAAATTAGAAAAAGAATTAAATGCAGGTACATATGAACCAATAACCTTAAACCAAGCAGTAGAAACTTCTAAAGAACTAGTATATTTATTTAATAAAAAGAAAATAGAAGTAATAAGAATAGGGTTACAAAACACAGACTTGATAACAGATCCAGAAAATAAAGAAAGCGAAGTAGTGGCAGGACCATATCATCCAGCATTTGGACAACTAGTAGAAGATAGTATATGGTATGATAGTATAGTAGAAAAAATAAAAAAATTTAATGTAAAAGTAAAAGAAGTTGAGATAAGAGTAAATCCACAAGATGTAAATAGTGTAATAGGGCATAAAAGAGAAAATGCAGAAAAATTAAAAGAATTATATGAAGTAGATATAAAAGTAAAAGCAGATGAAAACATAAAAATAGGAAAATCAGAAATAAAAGTGCTAAAAACTTTTACAGATTTTAAAGAAGAAACCACAATACAATAAATAAGTATAAATCACCTATATTTGTAAATAATACCAATATAGGTGATTTTATGAGTTTAAAAGAAAAAAGGACAAAACTATTAATAAAAAAATATTCTTGGGAATTTTTACAGATTATAGTAGGAACATTCATTATGGCAGTTGCTGTTTCAGAATTTCTTTTGCCAAACCAATTATCCTCAGGAGGATTTACTGGAATTGCAACAATTTTCTATTATCTACTTAAATTTCCAATGGGATTAACAATATTTTTATTAAATATACCACTCTTTATAATGTCTTTTATAAAAAAAGGTAAAGAATTTTTTATAAAAGGACTTATACGGGACAACCTCTTTATCCTTATTTTTAGATATATTAGATAAATTTCAAGCAGTTACTAATGATAGGTTACTTGCATGTATATATGGTGGAATAATAATGGGACTAGGAACCTCAATAGTATTAAAAGCAAATGGATCAACAGGTGGAACAGATATGCTTGCATATATAATAAGAGAATATAAACCCACATATAGAACAGGAAGTTTAATAGTAATGATAGATATAGTTATTATAGTGTTAAATGTAATCTTCTTTAAAAAAATAGAAGTAGGGTTATATTCAAGTATCACAATTTATCTTATGGGAAAAGTAATAGATGTTATATTTGAAGGTGTAAATTTTACCAAAATGATATATATAGTTTCAGATAAATATTTAGATATAGCAGATAAAATTGGAGAACATGTAGGAAGAGGAGTAACAGGAATTTATGCAAAAGGAATGTATACAAATGATGAAAAAGTGATGCTTTGGTGTGTAGCCTCAAGGAATGAAGCAATGAGAATAAAGGGGATAAGCAAAAAGATAGATCCAGCATCATTTATAGTAATTTCAAATGCAAGAGAAGCCTTTGGTTTTGGATTTAAAAAGGGATAATAAAACAGTTTGCAAAAAAATAGATAATTTATTAATTATAAATATTAATAAATTATCTATTTTTCTTCTTCTAAATCAGGATTTTCTAAAGAAGATTTGAAAAGATTTTTAAATATTTTTCTTTTATTAAGAGAATCTCTATAAAGTTTTTGATTCACAGCATTTGTATAAACTTCATGCGTAGATAAACAAAGCATAACATTTTCTAATAGTATTCTTTGATTTTCTATAGAAGAGGCATCATCAATTTCAGTTAAATAGAAATTAACAACATCATCAAAAATAGCTTCTATAGAATCTCTATTAATGTTTTCTGATAATGCTTGTATTTTTATAGGATCTTTTTTATTATTACAAGCTTCCTTTAAGTGCCTTGCAAACTGCACAAAAGGTTTAGCATTAACAATCTCCCCGAGAAGTTCTAGCTCCCATAACAAGCTTATTTTTTCTTAACCTATTACTTATTATATGATAAATTGTTCGTATAGTTTCAATAACAGACTTTTTTACTTCATTTGATGAATTAACAAAAAGAGGAATACTCATTCTGTTAACATTATTTTTAACAGCAGTAGAAATTTTAAAGGTAGAAGTTTTATCATCTGTATAATGCGAGTTAACATTATGAACAATTTCTTGATTTTCAGCTTCTGATAGGGCATTATCCATTGGAGTAAAAGATATAAAATTTCCTCCACCTTGGTCTATCAAAAATGAATCATTTTTATCGAATGTAAAAGGCTTATTGTTAAATTCATGCTTTTTAGAATATTCATCAATTAGAACTCTAGAGGTTTTTTCAATTCCAACATCACAGATAGAATGTCCATAAGCTGTATTACGAGGTCTTATACCAGACATACTATAATATGTTGCTTGATAATTCTGTTTAGAATCAAGTAAAGCGTCAGCTAAATATAATTTAAAATAAGATTTCTTTAACAAATCACTATGTGGTTCTCTAATTAAACTTTTACAAAATAAATTTAAATTAGAATATATATTATTTAATGTACCTTCATCTAAGGCTTCTAAATTTACATCATTTCCCTGAAAAAGAGAATGTAAAGTTACAGCCTCTTCATATGATAAATCTAATTGATTTTGAGGTTCATCAGCTTGTCCATAAGCTTCTTGAGCTTTGATATTTAATAAATTTCCTAAAGCATCAATAAAGGTTTTTGCATCACGTTTGATAATATCAATATCATATTGAAAACTTTTGCTAGAAGGTCGTATATCACGTAAGTGATTATCTATTGCAACATTAATTTTGGCATTCAAAGTTTCCCATTTTTCTTGTTGCTTACTTGATATATTTTTAGGGGTAGGTAATGGAGAAAATTTTTTAGAAGTATTAGCATTAGTTAAAAAAGGATCTTGTTTTCTACTCATTTTTTGAACTTGTACAGAATGTTCTGCAAGAGTAAAAATCTTTTCATAGTTACCAAGGCTTGAATCTTCAACACCAAAAGTAATACTAGAACCACAAAGATAATCTTTTTGGTCTTCAATATTCATAGAAATAGCTCTTACTATTTTTTCTGTTTCTTCTTTAGTTCTATTAGGAACAAAAGTTATAAATTCATCTCCACCAATTCTAACAGTAAGTGCATCTTTAGGCATAGCTTGAGATTTTGTAAAAAGCCTAAGAAGAGTATGCAAAGTTTTATCTCCTTGTTCTTTCCCGTATCTTTCATTAACTACACTAAGTTTATTTATATCACTATATATTAAGGAACAAGTAGTTTCTGCATTATTAAAAAGCCTTATTAAAATGTCCTCATATTGACTAGTATAAATTCTTAAATCAGGATAATCAGGACAAATAAAGCGTGAATATAAAGAAATATTAGATTTAATCTGTTTTATTATTTCCTCTTTGTTCATTTTAAACTCCCTAACAAATTTTATTATATCAATAGTTTAATTTAATATCAATATTATAAATTAAAAATTATAAATTTAATGTATAACCTATGGTATTATATTTATTTTAACTTTTAGTATAAAGTTATTGAGACAAGTTTAAAATTATGCTAAAATAAATATAGATAAATGGAGGAATATATGAAAGAACAGGTATTTATTTTAGAAAATTATAAAGATTTTGAGCCACGTCATATATTTGATTGTGGACAATGTTTTAGATGGAATATACAAACTGATGGAAGTTATACTGGAGTATTTAAAAACAATGTTTTAAATGTAAAAAAAGAGAATAATAAGATTATATTTAAAGGAATATGTAGTGATAATATTATAAAAGTAATTAATGAATACTTTGATTTTGATACAGATTATAACAAAATAAAGGAAGAATTAAGTAATGTAGATGAATATTTAAAAGAAAGTATCGAATTTGGAAGCGGAATTAGAATATTAAATCAAGATTTGTGGGAAACAATAATATCATTTATAATATCTGCAAACAATAATATTCCAAGAATAAAAGGTATAATAGAGAGAATATCGAAAAAATATGGTAATGAATTAGAATGGAATAATGAGAAATATTATACATTTCCAACACCTGAACAACTAAGTAAAGCAAGTATAGAAGATCTAAGAACATTAGGACTAGGATTTAGAGACAAAAGAGTATATGATACTACTAAAATAATATTAAATAATGAACTAAGCTTAAAAGAGCTTATAGAAGAAAAAAATGTAAATATATTAAGAGAAAAATTATTAACGCTTCCAGGAGTAGGACCAAAAGTTGCAGACTGTATAATGTTATTTGGATTAAAGCGATTTGAAGTGTTTCCAATTGATGTATGGGTAAGAAGGGTAATGAACGATTTATACATAAAAAACGAGGATGAAACTAAAGTAAACAAAAGGGAAATAGAAAAATTAGCTATGGAAAAATATAAAAACCTTGCAGGGCTTGCACAACAATATCTATTTTATTGGAAGCGTGAAACTGCATAAAAGAAAGAAGAGAAAAAATGAGTCTACGATTAATCTATGGACGAGCAGGAACAGGAAAAAGCGAGATATGTTTTAACGAAATAAGTGAGAAAATAGCAGGAAAAAACAAAATATATATAATTACACCAGAACAATTTTCCTTCACTTCAGAACAAAAACTACTAAACAGCATTAAACAAAATGCTGTTATAAATGCTGAAGTCATAACATTTAATCGTATGGCATATAGAGTTAGCCGGAGAAGTTCGGAGGAATTACAAAAACAAACCTTTCAAAAGTAGGAAAAGCAATATTAATATATAACATATTATCAAAAAAGAAATATGAACTAAAATTCTTAAATAAATCAGAGGAAAATATAGATATAATACTTACGCGGAATTAAAGAATTTAAAAAACATGGAATAACTGTAGAACAATTAAAAAACACATTAGATAATACCAAAAATCAGTATTTAAAATTAAAACTAAATGATATGTATATAATGTATAATCAATATGAAGAAGAAATAGCTTCTAAATTTATAGATGAAGAAGATACTCTAAGCATACTTGCAGAAAGTTTAGATAAAACAGAAATGTTTAAGGATTCTATTATTTATATAGATGAATTTGTAGGATATACAAAACAAGAATATGATATTATTAGAAAACTTTTAAAACAAGCAAAACAAGTTAATATTACTGTTTGTATGGATACAAGTGAAAATACTATAAACAAAGAACAAGACTTATTTATAGAGAGTAGAGAAACTTTTCAAAAACTAATAAACATTGCAAAAGAAGAGAAAATAAATATAGAAAAAGCAGTAGAACTAAATGAAATAAAAAAATATAAAACTTTAGAGCTAAAACATTTAGAAAAGAATTTGTATAATATAAAATATGAAAAATATATTAACAAGGTAGAAAATATAGAACTATTTTTAGCAAAGAATCAATTTACAGAAATAGAAAATGTAGCAAAAGAAATTGTAAGACTGGTTAGAGATAATGGCCTTAGATATAAAGAAATATCAGTTATCACAAAAACCATGGATACGTATTCTAAAATTATTAAAGCTATATTTAATAAATATGATATACCAGTTTATATAGATGAAAAAAAGGATTTAAGCCAAAACATATTAATAAAATACGTGTTATCAATTATAGAAATATTTTCTAAGAATTGGTCATATGAGGCGGTATTTAATTATTTAAAAACAGGACTTTCTGGGATAGATATGAAGGATATTTTTGCCTTAGAAAATTATTGCTTAAAATATGGAATTAGAGGAAGTAAATGGTATAAAGAACCTTGGAAAGTTGCGAAAAATGATGAAGAACTTAAATTTCTTAATGACTTAAGAGAAAAAATAGTAAAACCATTACTTGAATTTAAAGACAATTTAAATAGAGTAAAAAATGCAAAAGAAATAACAGAAAAATTATACAAATTTCTAATAGAAAATAAAATAGACGAAGAATTAATTAATAAAGCAAATGTATTAGAAAAAAATGGGGAAATAGCTTTAGCAAACCTATATAGAACCAGTTGGAATACATTAATAAATGTATTAGATGAGGTTGTTTTAGTATTAAAAGAAGATAAAATTTCATTTGAAGAATATGTAAAGGTATTAAAAATAGGTTTACAAAATAGTGGATTAGGTAGTATACCTACTACTTTGGACCAAGTTATAGTAGGAGATGTAGAGAGGTCTAGAACACACGAAGTAAAAGTAGCTTTCATAATAGGTTTAAATGATGGGGTCTTTCCTAAGTTAAATAAAGATGAAGGATTTTTAAATGATAATGATAGAGAATATTTAAAAGAAAATGGAATAGAACTTGCAAAAGGGTCTAAAGATTTATTGTTTGAAGAAAACTTTAATATATATAAAGCCTTATTAGTACCAGAAGAAAAGTTATATCTATCATATGCGTCTTGTGATAACTTAGGAAAATCTCTAAGACCATCAATGCTCATATCTAAAATAAAGAAAATATTTGTAAAATTAACTGAGAAAAGTGACATAGTAAATTCTAATATAATTATAACTAATAAAAAAGCTACTTTTGAAGAACTATTAGAAAACATTAGAAAATATGAAGATAAAGAAGAAATTGATAGTATATGGTTTGATATTTACAACCTTTATAAAAAGAATCCAGAATATAAAGAAAAATTAGAGAGTGCAATAGTAGGACTAAATTATACAAATAAACCAGAGAATTTAAGCAAGGAAAATATTGATAATCTTTATAAAAATGTTTTAAATACAAGTATCTCAAGACTTGAGCAATATAAAAGATGTGCCTTTTCCTATTATTTAAAATATGGACTTGGACTAACAGATAAAAGTTTATTCAAAATAGAAAGCTTAGATACAGGAACTTTTATGCATGATGTAATAGACGAATTTTTTGAACAGGTATTATCAAGAGAGATATCACTTAAAAATATAACAGATGAAGAAATTAGTGAAATTGTTTCAAGTATAATAAATGAGAAATTAACCTTAAATAGAAACTATATATTTACAGGGACTGCTAAATATAGAATTTTAACTACAAGACTTAAAAATGTAATTCTAAAATCTATGAAATATATTATTAAAACCATAACAGAAAGCGATTTTGAGATATTTGGAAATGAAGTAGAATTTAAAAATGGAAAAAAATATAAACCAATTATTATTGAATTAGAAGACGGTAAAAAGGTTGAAATAACAGGTAAAATTGATAGAATAGACCTTGCAAAAAATAAAGATGGAAAGTATATGCGTATAATAGATTATAAATCTAGTGTTAAAAATATAGATTTAAATGAATTTATTGCAGGTCTTCAAATTCAGCTTTTAACATATCTTGATGCTGTTTCTAAAATAGAAGATGTAATCCCAGCAGGAGTCTTATATTTTAATTTAATTGATCCAATAATTAAAGCAGATAAAAATATGAGTGATGAGGAAATAGAACTTGAGCTTAAGAAACAATTTAAAATGCAAGGATTAATTTTAGCAGATATAAATGTGGTTAGGATGATGGATAATAATTTAGATAAAGGGGCATCTAATATAATTCCTGCATATATTGATAAAGATAATAATTTAAGTAATACAAGGTCTAACTGTGTGAATAAGGAGCAATTTAAATACTTACAAAGATATACTAATAAATTAATTAAAGAAATTGCAAATGAGATTTTAAGTGGAAATATAGATATAAGGCCAACGTATAATAGAAAAAAGAAAAAGACACCTTGTGAATATTGTGAATACAAGTCTATTTGTAATTTTGATAGTACAAAAAATGAGTATAATTATGTGCCAGATTTGGATAAAGAGGTTATATTAGATATGATTAAAGGAGATATTTAATGCAAGATTTAACTAATGATGTAGTAGTACATATGAAAAAGAATAACATAGAATATTTGCAGTTTAGAAGACTATTAGAATATCCAGAACTTGTACATTGCTATACTTTAAATATTGATAATTTTGATGTGGCCGGAAATGACACTATGGAAAATAGAAAAGAGATAGTGTTAGATAATTATAAAAAACTTGCTACAACATTAGAAATAAACTATAATCATATTATAAGACCATATCAAACACATACAAATATAGTAAAAAGGGTAGATGAAATACCAAGTGAAATACAAATATTTCCTAAAGAATATTGGGAGGTAGATGGATTAATAACAAATAAAAAAGATATTACACTTTCACTTGGATATGCTGATTGTACACCGCTTTTCTTATATGACCCAGTTAAAAAAGTTATAGGAAATATACATTCTGGTTGGAAAGGAACCTTACAAAAAATTGGTAAAATAGCAGTTTTAAAAATGATAGAAGAATATAATTCTAATCCTAATGATATTATTTGTGCGATAGGTCCAACAATAAGAAAATGTCATTTTGAAGTAAAAAGTGATGTACAAGAGTTATTTTATAAAGAATTTTCTTATTTAAGTAATATAAATAATATAATAGCTAAAGAAGGCGAGAAATATTATATAGACACTGTTTTAATAAATAAGAGAATATTACAAGAAGCGGGACTAAAAAAAGAAAACATAATAGACAGTAAAATTTGTACAGTATGCAATTCTAACCTTATGCATTCATATAGGGTGGATAAAGAATTAGCTGGAAGAAACACAGAAATAATTGGATTAAAGTAAAGAATTTGTTCTTATACACTTGTTTTTTTGTAAAAAGTATTATATAGTATGAAGTAATAGGAAATGAGATAGTAGATATGTGTTGCCACTTTACTACATAGCGTCTTGCTATGAGAAAGTGAGGTGGTGTTTATGAGTTTTATAATAATATATTAATGGTATCATTAACCATAAACGTAGCCTTATTAGCAGTTATATACATACAATATGTAAATAAAACTATAGATAAGGAATAAAAATAACGACACGTTCTACTTTTGACCAAGGGAATGTGCCGTTATTACTCTATTATAAGTGGTAACCACACCATCTGCGGTTCTCATTTTCTATCTATATTATATATTTATTTTTAATTTTTGTCAAATAAAAAATAATAAATTATTAGAAGGAGATATTATGAACTATCCAGAAAAGTTAAAAATAGGAGATACAATAGGGATATGTGCTCCATCAGATGGAATTAGTGAACCTGAAAAAATAGAAAAATTAGAAACCGCAATTGAAAATTTAAAACAAATGGGTTATAAAGTAATAGAAACAGCAAGTGTAAGAAAAAGCAAAAGAGGAAGAAGTACATCTAGTAAAAAAAGAAAAGAAGAATTCATGGAGCTATGGAAAAATAGCGAGGTTAAACTAATTTTATATGCTGGTGGCGGAGATTTTTTAATGGAAATGCTAGATGAATTAGATTTTGAGGAAATAAAAAAATTCAAGCCAAAATGGACACAAGGCTTTTCAGACATAACAACCATAAGCTTTTTACTTAACACAATTTGTGATGTACCAAGTATGTATTGTGATGCAGTGAAAGATTATGCAATGAAACCACTATACAAAAATCTAGAAGATAGTTTTAAAATCATGTCAGGAGAAAATATTATACAAAATTCTTTTGAAAAGTGTGCAGATGGAAAAGAAGATAATAAAGATTATACATATAATTTAACAAAAGCAACAAAATGGAACAATTTAAAAGGTGAAGAAGAAATTATAATTAAAGGTAGAGCTTTAGGAGGATGTCTTGACTGTATTGATACATTAATTGGAACAAAATTTGACGTAGTAAAAGATTATATAGAAAAATATAAAAATGATGGAATTTTATGGTTTTTAGAATGTTTTGAAATGAATACACCACAGTTTCAAAGGATACTTTGGAAAATGAAAAATGCGGGATATTTTAAAAATTGTAGCGGAATAATCTTTGGAAGACCTTTTATTATGAGAGAAGATTATGGAATAACTGCGAGTCAAGCAATATTAGATGTAATAGGAGATTTAGATATTCATATTATTACAGAAGCTGATATAGGACACATTCCACCACAACTTGCAATGGTCAATGGAGCAATCATAAAAATTACATCAAAAGACGGAAAAGGAAAAGTAGAAACATACTTAAAATAAATGTACAATTTGAAGGGAAAGAGATATGTCATCATCTATAATTCATTTATGTGTAGCAAAAGAAATATTAAGAGAATTAAATTTAGAAAAAGAAAAATTTTTATTTGGAAATATCTTGCCTGATTTTTCAAATATTGAAAATAACCATAATGATAGAAGGAAAATAACACACTTTGAAAGAAAATCCATCGTTAATGATATAGAATTTAATGTTCCAAATTTAGAAAAATTAAGAAATGTTCTAAATTTAAAAAGTAAAGATGGTATAGAATTAGGAATATATTCACATCTTTATACTGATGTATTATGGATTAATATGCTTGTAGAAAAACATAAGCAAAAGGTTGGAAATAAGGTATATATAAAAACTAAAAATGGCTTAGTAGAGGATCAAAGAAAAATGATATATGAAGATTATGATACAATGAATCAAGAAATCATAAAAAACTATGATATAAATATAGACTTTATTAAGCAATGCAAATATGAGGGTAGTTTAAAAGAAATGTATAATATGCAAATAAATGATATTTATAAAGTAATGAAAGAACATTTTGAAAAAGTACAAAATAGCGAATTAAAAATATTTACAATGGAAGAAATATATGAATTTATAAGAACTGCAAAAGATAAGATAATAAAAGAATTAAAGGAAATAATAGGAGAAGAAAATGTTTGAAACATGGGAAGAATTAGAAGCATCAATAATTGGATGTAAAAAATGTAAGTTATGTAATAATAGAAATAATATTGTTTTTGGGACTGGGAATAAAAATGCTAGAATAATGTTCATTGGTGAAGGACCAGGAGCAGACGAAGATAGAGAAGGAATCCCGTTTGTAGGAAAAGCTGGAAAGCTTATGAATATGGCATTTGATGGAATAGGGATAAATAGAGAAGAGGTATATATTGCAAATATAGTTAAATGTAGACCACCTTCAAATAGAAACCCAGAAGATGACGAAGCTATTGCTTGTTTAGATTATTTAAGAAATCAAGTAATGTTAGTTAAACCTAAAATAATAGTACTTTTAGGAAGTGTAGCACTTAAAAATATTTTAGGAAAAGAATATGGAATAACAGCATCACGAGGAAAATGGATAGAGAAAAAAGGAATTCTATATATGCCAACTTGGCATCCAGCAGCATTACTTAGAGATGATTCTAAAAAAGTAGAGTTTTGGCAAGATTTAAAACAAGTTGTCAAAAGGAATGGGGAATTTTGATAACCCTATGAAAAAATTAAAAGACAGGATAAAATAAATAACAAAAAAGACATAAATGTGTAGAAGTCGTATGATCTGCGACTAAAAGAGGAGCAAAAACATGAAGACAATATTAGTAAATGCTGTAAAGCATTTTATAGTAATAACACATCATAAATGGGTGGTACTAAAATTATGTACTAAAGCAGGAATACCATGGAGAGGATTAGTACACGATTTATCAAAATATTCTATAACAGAATTTGTAAATAGTGTAAAATATTTTAATCAGGGAAAAAGAAGCCCAATACAGCTTGAAAAACAAGATAGAGGATATTCAAAAGCGTGGCTTCACCATAAAGGAAGAAATTCCCATCATCCAGAATATTGGTATGATAATAATTCACCTGAACAGTTACCAATTATGCCATATAAATATGCTTGTGAAATGATATGTGACCAACTAGCAGCAGGAATTGTGTACCAAGGAAAAGATTGGACAAAAGAATATCAATTTAGTTATTGGAAAAGAGTAAGAGAAACCTTTTTATTAAATGAAAAATTAAAGAGATTTGAAGACACAATACTTGAACAAGTAGCAAAAGAGGGAATAAATAAAGTTATAACAAAGGAAAATCTAAAAAGATGTTATGAGGAATGTATTAAATAACTATATATAGTTGAAAAATATTAAAAAAAGTAATATAATAGTTGACGTAACATAAAAACAGCGTAGAAAGGAGACTTCGATATGAAGTGCCGGAAACACATTGTAACTCTATTGGTAACACTTTTGTTCTTTTGTAGTACCTTAACAGTAACTGCAGAGGAGCAACAGAGCTTGGGTCGGGCCTATGTCAAGGTGGAAAGTAGTTTAAACTTGAGAGAAGGACCCTCCATAAGTTCTATGAGTCTATCAAAGCTAAAACCCGGAGATTTGGTAGATGTTTTGGAAGTATTACAAAACGGGTGGGCAAGAGTGAAAACAGAAACAGGAGAGGAAGGCTATGTATCAGGGGAATATATTGTAATTCCTGATATAGATACTACTCAGTATGAGCTTATCTCGGTTGCTGTTATTACTTCAAAAAAATCCTCTGAGGACCGTAATTTCAACATGGCAAAGGCATGTGAAGAAATAAACGGTATACTCCTTGATACTGGTGGAGAATTTAACTGGTATGGAGATAAAGAAAGAGGGATTGCTGCCGTAGTGGGCCCAGCGAATGAAGAAAACGGCTATAAAAAAGCCAACATTATTCTCAATGGAAAATATGTCAAGGGATTTGGTGGAGGAGTATGCCAAGTAAGTACTGCAGTGTATAACTGTATTTACAAAATTGGTATTGAACCGACTGAACACCATAACCACTCAAAAGCATCTTCCTATGTTGAAAAGGGAATGGATGCAACAGTGGCATATCCAAACAAGAATTTTGTTTTCATCAATACTTGCGAATATCCTATTATGTTTGAAGCATATACAGATGGAGGGCAGGTAGTAGTTGCGGCTTATAAAGTGTTGCAATAACGTGTAAAAGATTTAGAAAAAGGAGGATGCCAAGCTTTATAGGCATCCTCCTTTTCTATTTTTCTTCAATTTCTAATTGTTCCCCTATAACTTCTTCCATTTCTTCTAAAATAGATGTACAATGAGGGCATCTTGAAGCATTAATATTAATTTCTGATAAACAATAAGGACATATTTTGGTTGTAGGTGCAGGAATTTCTTCTTCTTTTTTATTTTTTCTTAATTTCTTAAAAAATTTAGGTTGTTTCTCAAGTTTTTTATTTATACCATTTGCCATTCCCTTAGCCTTTTCCTCTAGAGCTTTATTAAATTTATTAATATATCTAACCATAAGAAAAACACTAAATGCGATAATTAAAAAATTAATAACATTTGTTATAAATGAACCATATTTAATAGAAGTATCGCCTATGGTAAACATCATATCATTAAAATCAATTTTTCCTGTAAAAACAGAAATAAAAGGCATAATAATATCGTTAACTAGTGAATTAACAATTTTTTGAAATCCACCACCAATAATAACACCAATTGCTAAATCCATAACATTACCTTTTGTTGCAAATTCTTTAAACTCTTTTAACATAGTTTATCCTCCTAAATAAAAATCTATATATAATATATGGTAAAAGTAGAAAATTGTCAAATTTAAAAAAATATAAAATTAATACAAAACCCTTCTAAAAAACAAAAATTTATTATATAATATTAGCATGATTTACAAAAGGGGAAGATAGCTTTTATGAACTCGATTATACAAATGCTATCAAATTCAGAAAAATTTAATAGCTATATTATGGATTTAAAAAATAGAAAAAGCCCAGAAGTTCTAACTGGGCTTACTGACGTTTCTAAA
This sequence comes from Clostridia bacterium, assembly GCA_022791395.1. Classification (GTDB taxonomy): domain Bacteria; phylum Bacillota; class Clostridia; order TANB77; family CAG-508; genus RGIG8482. Next base: position 6,344 of record JAAVZA010000058.1, on the reverse strand, counting down.
ATTTGCTTTGCATATGGAACAAAAGAATATACAGGTAAAAAAATCTGTATAATTACTTATAATGAGATACAAGGAAGAAAACTATATAAAGATATGAGCTATTTTACGAAAAAAGTAGTATTTATTCCAAAAAGAGAAATAGTTACATATGATTATGTTGCAGAAAGTAACGATTTACAAACAAAAAGAGCAGAAGCATTAAGTAGTATATATAGGGGGGAGGCAGAAGTAGTAATAACTACAATAGAAGCGATAGAACAAAGAATTATTCCAAGAGAAACCTTATTTAAGGAAATACTAAAGTTTGAAGTAGGAAAAAGCTACAATATAGAAACTATTAAAAAAAGTTTAGTAACACTTGGGTTTGCAAGATGTGAATTAATTGAAGCAAAAGGTCAATTTAGCATAAGAGGCGGAATTATAGATATTGGTATAACAGAAAAAGAAGGTGTAAGAGTTGAGCTTTGGGGAGATGAAGTTGATTCTATAAGATATTTTAATATAGCAAGTCAACGTTCTACCAAAATGATAAAAGAAATTGAAGTTTATCCAGCACATGAATTCATATTAGAAAAAGATATAGAAGATGTATGTAAAAGTATAGAAAAAAGATTTGAGGATTTAGAAAATAAAGATAATATTGCAGCTGATATAGAATTAATAAAATCAGGTAATTATATAAGTAAAATAGATAAATATTATGATAGCTTTTATACTAAAACTACAAATTTATTAGACTATTTAGAAGACTACTATATATTTTTAGATGAGGCAAGAAAAATAAAAGCGAGAGCTAGTAATGTATTAATAGATAATCAAAATGTACAAAAAGTGTTAATAGAAAAAGGAAAAATTATCCCAGATGGATTAAAAAATTTATATGAATACGAGGAAATTTTATCAAAAATACTAAAAGGAACAACAATATATCTAGAAAAACAAGATATAGGAAGGCTAGAAGAAAGTGAGGAAATAAGGCAAAAAGGGATAAATTTTGAAACAAGAGAAGTAAACTTTTATAAAAGTAGTATGGAATTATTTTTAGAAGAAGCAAAAGATGCTTGCCAAAAACAAAAAAAGGTAGTAGTACTAGCGGGAAATGAAGAAACTGCTAAAAAACTTTCTTTACTATTATTAGAAAATGAAATACCACATAAATATATAGAAAAACTAGATGTAGAAATTCCAAAGGCTACAGTAATTGTATCAACAAAGGGATTATCAACAGGATGTGAAATATTTGATTTAAACTTTTTACTTATTAGTAGTGAAGAACTATTTAATAAAGATGCAAAAAAGAGAAAAAGAGCAAATAGTGAATTTGCAAAAGCAGAAAAGGTAGTATTTGCAGATTTAAAAATAGGAGACTATGTAGTACATAAAACTCATGGAATTGGGCAATTTATAGGAGTAAACACAATTAAAGCAGATAATATTACTAAAGACTACATTAAAATAAAATATAGAGATGAGGATATTTTATATATTCCAACAAATCAGCTAGATAGCATTAGAAAATATATTGGTGGTGGAGAGACTTCTCCAAAGTTAAATAGACTAGGAAGTAAGGAATGGGCAAACACCAAGAAAAAAGTAAAATCAAACTTACAAGAAATAGCTAAAAATCTTATTGAGTTATATGCAAAAAGGCAGAAAATAAAAGGTTATGCCTTTGAAAAGGATACACCTTGGCAAACACAATTTGAAGATAGTTTTCCATATGTTGAAACAGAAGATCAGTTAAGATGTATAGAAGAAGTAAAAAAAGATATGGAAAAAGATAAACCAATGGATAGACTTCTTTGCGGTGATGTGGGATACGGAAAAACTGAAGTTGCTATTCGTGCAGCCTTTAAAGCAGTTATGAATCATAAACAAGTGGCATACTTAGTTCCAACAACGGTGCTTGCAAATCAACAATATGAAAGCTTTAAAGAAAGAATGGAAAATTTTGCAATAAATGTAGAACTTTTAAACAGATTTAGAACTAAAAAAGAACAAGATGAAGTTATAAAAAAGTTAAAACTTGGAGAAATAGATGTAGTTATAGGAACACATAGAATACTAAGTAAAGATGTAGAGTTTAAAGATTTAGGACTATTAATTATAGATGAAGAGCATCGTTTTGGTGTAAAAGATAAAGAAAAAATAAAAGAATTAAAAACCAATGTAGATGTACTAACAATGACAGCAACACCAATACCAAGAACTCTTCATATGTCTATTGTTGGTGTAAGAGATATGTCTGTAATATATGAGCCTCCTGTAAATAGAAGGCCAGTTCAAACTTATGTGCTTGAATATGATGAAGAAGTTATTAAAGAAGCAATAACTAAAGAATTAGAAAGAAATGGACAGGTATTTTATTTATATAACAATGTAGAAGGAATAATAAAAAAAACAGAAGACGTTGCAAACCTAGTACCAGAAGCAAAAGTGGGTTTTGCACATGGAAAAATGACAGGAAAAGAACTTGAAGAAATTATGCTAGACTTTATAGAAAAAAGAATAGACGTCTTGGTATGTACAACGATATTGGAATCAGGTATAGATATACCAAATGCAAACACAATAATTGTTGAAAATGCAGACAGATTAGGATTAGCACAGCTATATCAAATTAGAGGTAGAGTAGGAAGAAGTAGTACACAAAGTTATGCATATATTACATATAAACCAGACAAACTATTAAGTGAAGTAGCAGATAAAAGATTAAAAGCAATAAAAGAATTTACTGAGTTTGGTTCAGGATTTAAAATAGCAATGAGAGACTTAGAAATAAGAGGAGCAGGAAGTTTATTACGGTGAAATTCAACACGGACATATGGATCAAGTTGGTTATGATACCTATTGTAAATTATTAGACGAAGTTGTAAAAGAAATGCAAGGAATTGAAACAAAAGAAGAACTAGATGTACAAATAGATATAAACATTTCAAGTTACATTCCAGATGAATATATAGAAAATAGTAGTCAGAAAATTGAGGTGTATCAAAATATAGCGCTTAGCCGAACAGAAGAAGACATACAAAATGTAATAGATGAAATTATAGATAGGTTTGGTGCTATGCCAGAGGAAGTAAATAATTTATTAGAAATAGCACGTATAAAAGAACTTGCAAAGAAGGCATTTGTAACAAAAATTTCTGGAAGAAAAGAAAGTGTTATATTTAACTTTGATGCAAGTAACTTTAATATGAATATTGTAGATAGATTAGTAAAAAAATATAGAAATGAAATAAGGTTTTCACGGAGGAATTGAGCCATATATAACATATAGTCTACCAGAAAATTCAGATGCAGTTATTGTAAAGAAGATAAAGGAATTCTTAAAAGAATGTGTGGAATAGGGAGGAATTATGCAAGTTATAACAAGTAAAGACAATGAAATTATAAAGAACATCAGAAAATTAAAGGACAAGAAATATAGAGAAATAGAAAATAAATATATTGTTGAAGGCATTAAGTTAATAGAAGAAGCGGTAGAAGAAAAAGCAAAAATTGATACAATAGTTGTATGTGAAGACTGTGTAGAAAATAATACTATAGAACAAAAATTAATGTATGAAATTGCAAAATATAATTGTATATATGTATCAGAAAAAGTATTTAATGCAGTAACAGAAGTAACAAATCCTCAAGGAATTTTAGCAGTGGTAGAAAAAGAGAATAAAGAAGATGCAATAGATTATAACCAAGATGTTATTGTGGTTTTAGATGGAATACAGGATCCAGGAAATTTAGGTACAATATTAAGAACTGCTGATAGTGTGCGGATTAAATCAGATAATAATTTCAAAAGAAACAGCAGATGCATATAATCCAAAAGTTGTAAGATCAACAATGGGTGCAATATTTAGAGTTAAAGTCATTATAGCAGAAGATTTAGTAAAAACACTAAAAGAGATAAAAAAACATAAATTTAAAGTAGTTGCAACATCACTTAAAACTGAAGATAGTATATATGATGTAGAATATGATAAAAAAGTAATTGTAATTGGAAATGAAGCAAATGGAGTATCAGATGAAATTTTAGATATGGCAGACATTCAAGCGAAAATTCCAATGCTTGGGAAGACTGAAAGCTTAAATGCATCAGTTGCAACAAGTGTAATTTTATATGAATATGTAAGACAGAAGATAAATAGAAAATAAAAAATTTACAGAAAAATTATTGTTATATTTGACAAAATTATAAAATTTATATATAATAATATAGGAAAGAGAAACCACAAACGTGGTTTGCCAGTTAGTGTATGGCACATCTAACCGTCAAGTTACAGATGTGTCTATTTTTATTGGTTTATTTGCTACTGCTCAAAATTAATGCTATTGCTATAATTAGGCAGGTCGCTATGATAGTCATTCCAAGAAGTCCATAGTATAATATGTATATTAATGCTATTAAATATCCAGTTTCTATCATAAGCCTCACCTCCTTATTGGAGGCAAACCACATCTGTTTATTCTCATTTCCTACAATGAGTAATATATAATATTTTTTACAAAAAAACAAGCGAACATTAAAAAATTATTATCTTTTATTTTCCACTTAATATATCTACAATAATAGGATAAATTTCTTCATAATTATTTTCCCATTTTTCAGCGATATGTTTTGCTTCTTCACTAGAACTAGCTTGTAATTTTACTTCGAAAATAGTTACATTATTTTTAACTAATTTACAAGTAACTATAAATTCATGCTCATTTTTTGGAGTAAACTCGGAAAAAGCATGGTCTTTGTATTGTACATCATCTACTTCTTCATTTAAAGCATTATCAATCTGAAGTTTCATAATACCTGGCAAGATATCTTCTGTAAGAGCTAAGGTTTCTTTTCCTAAATCTGTTATTTTATACATAGTTTTTTCTTCTTCTGTATAGCCAATAATATATTTGTTTTCAAGTAAGTCCAATAAAAATTGTTGAAAATAAAAATAATTCATGTCTTTAATAGATAATGTAAGCTTTAAAAGATTATCATTATCTATTGGTTTATCAAGTTTATTTAAAACATATAAGATTAATACTTTATTTTCTGCTAAAATTTCACTATCCTCATTTAGTTTCATATCTCGTAAACAGTCCTTTCTGTATTTAATAATGTAATAATTTAAAATACAAATTCCTCTATTTTGTCCCAAACGGCATCTGTATATAATTTCTTTTCAGAAGAAAATGGAAGAATTGTACTAAAAGAAATACCGAAGTTCCTTCTTTAAATCCTCAACATAAGAATCTACTTTAGTAGGAGCAATTTTATCAGCTTTATTTGCAAGTACCATAAAAGGTAAATTAGATCTCATAACATAATCATACATTAATCTATCATTTTCAGTAGGCTTATGGCGAATATCTATTAAAAATATGATTAGAGAAATAGTATTTCTTTTAACTAAATACTCTTCTGTAAATTTACCAACTTTTTCTTGCTCAAGCTTTGACATTTTACTATAGCCATATCCAGGTAAATCAACAAAATAAAATTTGTTATCTATATTGTAGAAATTAATTTGCCTTGTCTTACCAGGTTCACTACTAGTTCTAGCAAGAGATTTTCTATTAATCATAGTATTTATAAATGAAGATTTTCCAACATTAGATTTTCCAACTAAAACTATTTCTGGAAGATTGTTGTTAGGATATTGTTTTGGACTAACAGCAGAAACTTCAAATTTTGGATTATTGACTTTCATTTTCTAACCCCTTTTAATCTATTTTTCTATTTTTTCTTTTTCACCCATATATGGTTGTAATGCTTTTGGAATAGATATGCTTCCATCTTTATTATAATTATTTTCAAGTAGAGCAATAAGCATACGAGGAGGAGCAACTACTGTATTATTTAAAGTATGAGCATAATAATTACCCTTTTCTCCTTTTATACGAATACCTAAACGTCTAGCTTGAGCATCTGTCAAGTTTGAACAACTTCCAACTTCAAAATATTTTTGTTGTCGTGGACTCCAAGCTTCCACATCAACACTCTTAGCTTTTAAATCTGCAAGGTCACCACTGCAACATTCGAGTGTTCGAACTGGAATATCTAAGCTCCTAAATAATTCAACTGTATAAGACCACATTTTATTATACCATTCATAGCTATCCTCAGGCTCACAGACAACAATCATTTCTTGTTTTTCAAATTGATGTATACGGTAAATTCCACGTTCTTCTATACCATGAGCGCCTTTTTCTTTTCTAAAGCAAGGAGAATATGATGTCATAGTATATGGTAATGAAGACTTTTGTAAAATTTGATCTTTAAATTTACCAATCATAGAATGTTCACTGGTTCCAATTAAGTACAAGTCTTCACCTTCAATTTTATACATCATAGC
>JAAVZA010000057.1 GCA_022791395.1 Clostridia bacterium | reverse complement strand
TATACATAGGGAGGTCTTTTAGTGATAAATTTATTAGAAAGCATAGACTTTTATTTAGAAAAAGGATATGAAGATGCTTACGCAACATCAAAAGTTGCACAAGATATAATATTAAGCAAGATTGCAAAATCTAATTATAGAAACAATATTACAGTCAAAGGCGGAGTAGTTATGTTTAATATAACTAATGACAAAAGACGAGCAACTGTAGATATTGATATAGATTTAATTAGATATTCTTTAGAAGATAAAAGTATATTGCTATTGTTTGATAAATTAAATCAAATCGATGATGGAATAAAGATAATAGCCAATAAGAAAATAAAACCTTTAAAGCATCAAGATTATCATGGAAAAAGAGTTAATATTGTTTTGAAAGATTCGTTTGGAAATCAAATAGAAACTAAGATTGATATTGGAGTACATAACAATTTAGATGTAGAACAAGAAGAATATATGTTTAAATTTGAAGTGTTTAATAACAGTATGACATTATTAATAAATACTAAAGAGCAAATTTTTGTTGAAAAGTTATTATCCATGTTAAAACATGGTATTAGAACAACTAGATATAAGGATATATATGACTTTTATTATCTTATAACAGAGGGGAATATGGACAAGTCCTTATTACTTAAATTGATTAATATATATTGTATTAATAATGGTTTAAGAATTAATACTACATATGAAATAGCAAATGAATTAAGCAAAATATTTAAGAATGCTAATTTTTTAGAAAATGTTCAAAATAGTAGATACAATTGGATAGGAGAAGAGACAGATATTGTTTTAGATACAATATTAGACTTTATAAAACAATTGGAACCTTTAGTAGTATAATTAAAAATATAAAAGAGGTGGATTATGGAAAAGCATGAATTAGTTGATAAAAACGGAAATAAAACAGGAAAAGTTTTAACACATGTTGAAGCACGAAATCTTAATAATGTACCTAATGGTTATTATATATCAGTAGTTGGAATAGTTATTATCAATAGAAATAATGAACTTTTATTACAAAAACGTAGTAAATTTAAGAGAAATAATCCTAATAAGTGGGGAATATGTGGAGGAAAAGTAGACTTTGGTGAGACACCACTTGATGCAGGAATAAGAGAAACTTTAGAAGAAATAGGTATTGGATTAAATAAAGAAGAAATGAAATTTTTAAGTACTGACACAAATGGAAAATTACATTTTACAGTATACTATGTTAGAAAAAATATAGATATAGGTAAATGTAAATTGCAAGAAGAGGAAGTTGATGAAGTAAAGTATTTTAAAATAGAAGAGTTACAAAATTTAGATACTGAAGGATTTGAATGGTTAGAGAGTTTAAATAAGGTTATGGAGGAATTATAATGCTTGAATATCCAAGAAATATGCATGGTGGAGAACTATGGGCAAAAATAGAAGTGCTTAAAAATGTAATTGCTCCTTTATTAAAATTATAGTTAATTAGTAAAAGAGTAAAAGATTATGAATTATGAAGATAAGAAAATTGTAGGAATTATTGCATCAAATGTTGAACCAGCAGTAGCACTTAATGTTATAGGACATCTTGCTATATCTATTGGTAAATATTCAGATGATGAAATTATGGGACAACCCAATATTATCGATAAATCAGGAATAAGCCATTTAGGAATAAGCAAATTTCCATTTATAATAACAAAAGTAAAAGCAGGAAAGCTTAAAACAACTATAGAAATAGCTAAAAATAATCCAAACTTATTAGTTGCAGATTATCCAAAAGATATGTTAGAAACTAGAACAGATGGTGAATTAGTAGAAGCTATTAATTCAAAAGAAAATGATAAATTGGAATATTTAGGTGCAGTTATCTATGGAAATACAAAAGATGTAGATGAAATTACAGGTAAATTTCAATTATGGAGAATGGATTAATGAAGGAAAAAATAAAACCTAGCAAAATATTTGTAAATGAATTAAAAAGAACATTCCCAATTTATATATTGGGAATGGTGTTTCATGCAATTGTTATTTATATATTATATAAGATACCGAATATTATAGGAAATATATTAGATTTATTAATTAAAGGAAATGTTAGTAAAGATATAATTATGAATGAAGTATATGCTCTAATATTTTATTCAATTATAATGATTATTCCAAGAATAGCATATAGGACATTGTTTTTTACAAGAGCAAGAATATCAGATACATATTTAAGAAGTAAAGTAATAGAACATTTGCAATGGGTAAAACCAGAATATTTTGATAGGGAAGATAAAGGTGTATTTTTAGCATATTTATCAAAAGAAATATTATCAATAAGAAAATTTTTAGGTAATGCTTTCTTTAATGTTGCAAGACTAATTGTAGCACCAATTATAGGGCTAATTGTTATAGGAAAAAGTTTAAATATAACGTTAATGTTAGCAATATTGCCAGTCTTTCCAATTGCAATGTATTTTTTATATAAGTTATATAAAAAACAAGGAGAAGCACTTGAACAAGAAAGAAAAGTATATCTTGATTTATCAAAGAGTATAGAACAAAACACATCTGGTTTTAGTTTAATAAAATTATATAATGAACAAGAGAACCAAAAAGAAAAATTTGCAAAAGTTAATGAAAAGACATATTTTTCAGATGTTTATGTAGGAGCAGTAATATATAAAATGGATATGGTTTCAAATATCCTTTATGCAGCATGTTATGTAATAGGATTTGCAGTAGGGTTAATTTTAATAAGTAAAGGAGTATTAACAATAGGAGAATTGACAGCATATATTTCATGTATTACTATTGCTATATCAGAGATTATAAATTCAATAGAACCATTACTTACAGGAATCTCTAATTTTAAAATTGCAAGTAAAAGATTTAATTATTTTTTCGGCTTAGAAACCTATAAAAAGAATGGAAAGAAACTAGATAAAATTGAGAAAATAGAAATTAAAAATCTTTGTTATAGTTATGAAAATAATGGAAAATTAGCATTAGAAAATATAAATATTACAATAAATAGTAAAGAGAAAATTGGTATTGTTGGTAAAGTAGGAAGCGGCAAAACAACACTTATGAATATTTTAGCAGGATTTTATGAAGTACCAGAAAATAAAGTATTTATAAATGGAATTGATATAAATGAATATTCTAGAGAAAGCATATTTGAAAATATAGGATATGCTATGCAGAAAAACATTATTACAGATGACACAATAAAGAATAATATAGATATTAAAAATGAAGCAACAGATGACCAAATAGAAGATACAAGTAAAAGAGCTAATATTATACAAGATATTCAAGCAATGCAAGATGGATTTGAAACGAGAATTGGTGAAAATGGAATTAAAATATCTGGGGGGCAAAAACAAAGAATTCAAATTGCAAGAAACTTATTAAATGTTAGAAATATAAATATATTTGATGATACATTATCTGCATTAGACGTTCAGACAGAAAAGAAAGTAATAGAGGAAATTGAAGCTAAAGTAGGAAATAATGTACTTATAATTGTTTCAAATAAAATAAGTATGATGGAAAAGATGGATAAAGTATATTTATTAGTAGATGGAAAAATATTAGACAGCGGAACACACAAAGAATTGCTTGAAAAAAATGAACTGTATAGTAAGTTAAATGCCTATGAGAAGGCAGGTGATTTAGTATGAAAAAGATCATAAAAAAGTATACTAAATCAATAGTATTTATAGGTGTTTTACTATTAATTTGTGATTTTTTATCAGCATTACCACCATATATAGTAAAGCAAATTGTAGATATCGATTTTTCTAGAGAAGATATTATGAATACAGTAGCATTTTTTATATTGCTATATACAAGTATACATTTAGGAAGACTCATATTTAAATATATAAGAGATGTTATAATAAATACAACAATATGTAAAATATTAAGAGATATAAGAGAAATGCTATTTAACAAAATACTTAATTTTAAAATGTGTACTTTTAATAAATATAATTCAAGTGAATTATATACAAGGTTAACAACAGATGTAGATAATCTATTCGATTTATTTTTTGGCTTTTTATATAACATTTTAAGTAATATTTTATATATAGTATTTATGATAATAATGATGTTTGTAGCTAATATTAATTTAGCTATAATAGGGACTATAACAGTTTTTATAGTAGCAATTATTGTATACAAATTTACTAAAATACTAGGAAATTTAGATAATGAAGTTTTAAAAAAGAGAGATAAAGAGCATAAAGAATTCTCAGAATTATATAATAAAAATAAATTGACGTATCTTTTTAAATTACAAGACAAAAATATAAAAAAGATAAATAATTTATTGGATTCAGAACTTAAAATAAGGAAAAAATACATATTTATACACCATTTTCCATATTGGATAATAGCACTGGTTCAAGCAATAGGAATTTATGCTATTATGTATTATGCTTTAAATATAAACATAGCTATTTCCTTAGGTAGCATTTATTTAGTATTATATTATACGAAAGAATGTAAAAGTCCACTTGAAGAGATTTGTAATCAATTAGAAGAGATACAAACATGTATAAATTCATATAAAAGAATAAAAGTTTTACTAAATGAAACAGATGAAGAAAATATTGAAAAAGGAGAATACATAGAAAATCTTAATGGAGATATCGAATTTCAAAATGTATCAATGAGATATGAAAAAGAAATGGTACTTAAAAATATATCATTTATAATAAAAAAAGGAACAAAAGTCACAGTTGCAGGAAGAACAGGAGTAGGTAAAACGACTCTTACTAATGTGTTAATGAAATTATATGATATAGAAAGTGGAAGAATTACTATGGGAGATAATGATATAACGAATATATCTACTAAATGTTTAAGAGATAATATTTCTTATATATCACAAAATCCATATATATTTGCAGATACAATGAGAAATAATATAACACTAGGAAATAAAAATATAACAGATGAAAAGATAAATGATTTAATAGCAGAAATTGGAGTAGAAAATTTATTTAAAAAATTGAATAATGGCTTAGATACAAAAATTAAACTTACCCAGTTATCATATGGAGAGTTACAAATAGTAGCCTTTATAAGAGCTATATTGCATAAGACTAATTACTATATATTTGATGAGCCAACTTCTAATATGGATTTACAAACAGAAAAAATGATACAGAATATAATAGATAAAATTTCAAAAAATAGTACAGTAATTATAATAGCACATAGGAAATCTACTCTTGAAAATTCAGATAAAATTATTTATTTAAAAGATGGTAAAATAGATATGATAGTAAATAAAGAAAATGCCAGGTTATCTTAAATATAGGAGGTTAAATAACAGTGATAGATTTAACAAAAGCAGAAAAAGTATTTAAAGAATATTTAAAAGATTATGATATTCGGTAAAGGAGATATCAAACTTAAAGTTGTTCATACATATGGAGTTATTGAAAAAAGTGAATATATTGGAAAAGAACTTAATTTAAGTAATGAACAAATTGAACTTTCTAAATTAATCGCATTATTACATGATATTGGGAGATTTGAACAGAGAAAAACTTTAAAAGAATTTGAGGATTTTAAAGGTTTAGATCATGCTGAATATGGGATAAAAGTTTTATTTGAAGATGGTTGGATTAGAAAATTTATTAATGAAGAAAAGTATGATAGTGTAATATATGAAGCCATTAAAAATCATAATAAATATAGTATAGATGAAAAATTACAAGGAGAAACTTTATTACAAGCTAAAATTATAAGAGATGCAGATAAATTGGATAATTTTAGAGTAAAAGATACAGAAAAATTTGAAAATATGTTTAAGTACAATCCAGAAACCATAGATTATGAAACAATATCTCCAAAAGTATATGAAACCTTTATGAATTGCAAGCAAATAAATGTAAAAGATAGAATAACCCGGAGTAGATATATGGATTTCATTTTTAGCATTTATATTTGATTTAAATTTTGATGTTTCTCTTAAATATATAGAAGATAATAATTATATTGATAGATTAATAAACAGATTACAGTATAAAAATGAAGATACAAAAAGGAAAATGGAAGAAATTCGTAAATGTGCCAATACATATATAAAAGAAAGATTAAAAGGTATATAGTATTAAATTGACATAATCTAAAAAATATATTATAATAGAAGTAACTTTTAAGTTGGAGGAAGTTTATGCTAAAGGGTATAATGGAATTTGCATACCTTTTAGGAGTAGATCCATTTTGGACATTCCTGATTTTAGCACTTCTTTTGTTATTAGGAATAGTAAAATGCTTATATCCATGGCAACCAAGATGGAAATCTAAAAAGACCAAAGACGAATTGGGTAATGAAATTACAATATATTACCAAATAAAAGAATAGAAGAAAGGCTACCCCAAAGGGGTAGCCTGTAACTTTAATTCAAATATTAATATAACTAGTACTTTTGTTATACAGTAAAAATCTATATGTCAATCAATATATTTCGTATTTGTTCTTTTATCATGTTGAGAGCAACTTTATTATTACCACCTTCTGGAACGATAATATCAGCATTTTTCTTACTATATTCAACAAACTGTTCGTGCATTGGTTTAACAGTATTGCAATATTGATTTATAACAGAGTCAATGTTTCTTCCACGTTCATTAACATCACGAACTAATCTTCTAATAAAACGAATATCTGCATCAGTATCAACAAAAATTTTTATATCCATTAATTTCATTAATTCTTTATTTTCAAATATAAGAATACCTTCAACAATAATAATTTTTTTGGGTTCAACAGTAATAGTTTCACTTTCTCTATTATGTTTAACGAAAGAATATACAGGATGTTCAATAGTTTTTCCTTGCTTTAAAAGCTTTAAATGTTCTATTAAAATATCAGTGTCAAAAGCATTTGGGTGATCATAATTTAAATTTTGTCTTTCTTCAAAACTAAGTTCATCATGTTGTTTGTAATAGAAATCGTGAGAAAGCATTACAATATCATTTTGAAATTCTTTTTTTAAATTTTCAGCTAGAGTAGTCTTTCCTGAACCACTACCACCAGCAATTCCAATTATTATAGGTTCCATAAATATAATCCTTTCAAATAACTAAATTATATATATTATAAGATGTTTTTTGACAAAGTACAAGTATAAATCCTAAAATATTCATATAAGAATTAATAGAAAATAAAATAAAAAAATATATTTACAAAAATGTATAGAAGTAATGTATAAAGTAATGCATCTTTATTTAGCTCAGTTGGCAGAGAGTTTGGCTGTTGACTGCTGAGAAAATGAACCTTACCAGTGGCAGAGGAAACGAATTTTCGAATATGTGACCTGCAAGAGAAAGAAATAAACTAACTAGTTTTAAGAAAAAGTCTTACTCTAAGGGTAGCCTTTTCTTATATGGTAAATAAATGATATTTATATATTGTAATAGGACGGAAAATATGATAAAATTACATAAATCAAATATGGGGGGTTATGTAATGAATAAAATATTTAAAGACTGGAGCTTATTTGAAAAAATTTTACTTTTTATGAGTATTACTTTGATTACTATTTCAGGAATTATTACAAAAAGTGAAATTTTAACAGTCTTAACATCATTAGTTAGTATACTATGTGCTTTATTACAGGCTAAAGGAAAAGTAATTAGTCAATTTGTTGGTGTATTAGTAATTATATTATATTCTATTGTATCATTTCAAAATCAATATTATGGAGAGGTTATTATCTATGTATTAGTACTATTACCAATGTATTTAGTGGGAATATATTCTTGGATGACTAATACAAATGATGCTACTAATACTGTAAAACAAAATGATTTATCTAAAAAAGAGTGGGTTTTTTTAGGATTTTTAAACATTATTTTGTTTGGAGTTTTATATTTGATTTTAAAAAGTTTAAATACTAATGAACTTGTAGTTTCTACATTATCTATGCTTGCAAGCCTTATGGCAAATTATTTGATTGTAAGAAGAAATAAATATAGTTTTTTATTTTATATAATAAATGATATTATACTAGTTATTTTGTGGGGAATACCAGTGTTAAAAGGAGATTTTTCTTTAATTCCATTATTAATGGATCCAATCCTTTTATTAATAAGTGATTCTTATGGATTAAAAAACTGGAATAAAAATGAAAAAAATTTATAATATATATTTACAAAAAAGAATAGAAATGCTATTATATGTTTATAATAAATAAACATTCCTCTTTAGCTCAGTTGGTAGAGCGCTCGGCTGTTAACCGATAGGTCGTTGGTTCGAGTCCAACAAGAGGAGCCAAAGCTAATCATAACGATTAGCTTTTTTATATGCAAAAATATGTACTGTACATTTTTAAAGTGAAATGCTATAATTTTAATATAATTGCAGATAAAGGTGAGTTAAGATGGAAAATTGTAAATACCAAATTATACAGCCTAATGAATTTGGAAGACGTTATACAGTGAGATTTAAACAATACAAATATGATGAGCCAATAGAACAAACCAATTGGAAGATTTCAGAAAATGGATGTGGGCCTACAGCTATTGCAACAATATTAGCCAGTTTAGGCTATAATGAAACACCAACAACAATTTCGAAGATGATGTTGTTTAATGAGCATGGTTTTTTATCTGATGGATATTATACTGGAATTAATGGAGTCTCTATTCTTTATTGCTTAAATAAATTAGTAAAGAAATATAATTTTAATATAGAATATGAAATTGTAAAAATAAATTATAAAAAAACAGAGCTTATGAAAGATAAAGTAATAGAAATGATAAAGAATGGATATATGGCAATTGTAAATGTTGGACCACAGTCTAATATCTTTGCCAATGAGGGTCATTATATTGTTATAACTAGTTTAAATAAAGAAAATAATGAATTTTATATATGTAATTCTTATCAAGTAGGAGATACACAAATTAATATTACTTTTTCATATGAGCAAATAGTAAAAGAAATTTACAAAGACAATTTTGACTTTTTAATTATAAGAAAAAGGTGATGATAAAGAAAGTAATATTATTAATCTAAACTAAAAAGGAGAAAAGAAAGGATTATGGAAGATATAAAATTAAAATATATAAATATAAGTGAATTTGAAAAAGAAGTATATTCATATTATTTAGATATATTTCCAGAAGAAGAAAGAAAGCCGTTACAATTGATAAAATCTTCATATGAAAGAAAAATAACAAATATCATAGAAAGCTTATGTGAAAATGAAATTGTGGGCTTTATGTTGTTAAATAGGCTTAAGGACAGAGAATATGCAGTTCTAGATTATTTGGCAATATTTCCACAATATAGAAATAATGAATTTGGTACTAAGGCATTAAAGATTTTATTAGAGCAAGAAAAAGAAAATAATGGAATTTTTGTTGAGATTGAAAAAATTGGATTAGGCAATGATGTTGAAGATAATCTATCAAGAGAGAAAAGAAAAAAGTTTTATGAAAAATTAGGATTTAGAAAATTAAATTTTGATTTAGTTTTATTTGACGTTATATATACACCATATATATTTTCAAACATAAATGAAGATGAAGATATAATTATTAGTGAGATATTCAATATTTATGAAGCAATATCAGGAAAAGAAAGAATAAAACAAAACTGTAAAATAATAAAAAAACTAAGATTTGAGGAAATAAATAAAGACAATATAAAAATAGCAGCAAAGTTACAATATGAGATTTTTCCTAAGTCAAGTGCATATTCAGTTTATAAATCAAAAGTTACAGGAGAAAGAAAAGATTTATATATGGGATACATAGCTTATATGGAAAATGAACCAGTTGGAGTAACAGGAATTTATGAAATTCCTGGATATGAAGATACTGCTTGGTTAAGCTGGTTTGGAATAAAAAAACAATATCGAAAATTAGGATATGGAAAACAAATACTTGAGTATACAATTAAAGTAGCGAAAAATTATAATAAAAAATATCTAAGATTATATACTTTTGAGATTTGGAATAGTGAAGCACAAAAGTTTTACAAGAAGAACATGGATTTAGGAGAATACTATTACAATGAAAAGGAGCATAAAGACATTTTTTTAGGAAAACCAAAAATATTTAGTAAGAGTCTATGTGATGAAAAAACAGATTTGTGGAATAACAAGTTTATAAATATATCAGCAGACGAAGATTCCCATGAAAAAAGTGTGTTAATGATGAAAGAAGATAAAATTATAGAAGAGTAAAATAATGAATTAAATATGTATGATAGAAAAAATTGCAAAAATTTTGATTTTTAATAAAAGTGTGGTAAAATATTAGTAGTTTAAAATTAAAAGGGGGAAATTAAACATGGAAGCAAAGATAGTAGGAGACATGTTACCAGCAGTTGTTTGTAAACTTGCAAAAGGAGAATCTGTTATAACAGAAAATGGTGGAATGAGCTGGATGGATGATGGAATAGAGATGAAAACAACAACTAATGGTGGAATTATGAAAGGAATTGGTAGAGCCTTTGCTGGAGAATCACTTTTTATGAATATGTATACAGCAGAGAAAGATAATGTAGAAATAGCATTTTCATCTTCTTTTCCAGGACAAATTTTAGAATTTGATTTAAAAGAAGGGGAATCTATTGTTGCACAAAAACGTGCTTTCTTATGTTCAGAAAAGACAGTTGATATAAAAATGCAATTCCGTAAAAAATTAGGAGCTGGTTTCTTTGGAGGAGAAGGATTTATTATGCAAAAAATAACAGGACCAGGGAAAGTATACTTAGAAATTGATGGAAGTGTAATAAAAAGAGAGCTTGCAGAAGGAGAAAAATTAAAAGTAGATAATGGATACGTTGCAGCTATGACACAAGATGTAAAATTAGATATTGAAACAGTAAAAGGTGTTAAAAATGTCTTATTTGGTGGAGAAGGATTATTTGTTACTACATTAAAAGGACCAGGAACAGTGTACTTACAAACAATGCCAGTTTCAAAACTTGCAAGCCTATTATATTTAGGTCAACAAAAATAAAGAGAAATGTAATATAAAAAAGAGAGTTTTATTAAAAAACTCTCTTTTTTTGTTGTAAAATTCCTAAAAAAATGATAAGATTTAAATGTAATTTTTCGAAAGTAAAAGGAGAAAATTATGCATATTTTTAAACAAGAAAAAGGAATAACTATTGTATCACTTGTTATAGCTTTTATAGTATTATTAATAATATCTGCAATTGGTATTAACATGAGCATAAGTGGAATTAACTCTGCAAAAGATGCTAAATTAACAGGAGAGCTACAAATGGTACAACATGCAGTTTTAGAACAATATACAAAGTATAAAACAACAAGGAATAGCGTATATTTAGTAGGAACTAAAATAACAAAAGAAGAAGTATTAAATTTTGCAAATGAAATGGGAGTGACTCTTGCAAACATACCAGATTCGTATTCGAACAAGGATTATTATAAATTAGACAAAACTTCATTAGAAAGTATAGGAATAGAAGATTCTACAGATGAATATGTAATAAATTATGTTTCAGGAGAAGTAATGAATATTACAGTTAAGAAAACAAATAGTAATAGCCCATTATATACCAAAGCAAATAGTTTTTAGTATGGATATAAGGGGGGAGTAAGGCTATAAAATAGCCTACAAACATATGGATATAGAAAAAACATATATGGATTTAACTAAAAATTTAAAAGCTTCTACTATTTTAAAAAACGAAGCAATGTCAAAACATACTTCATTTAAAATAGGTGGAAGTGCTGATATATTAGTGAAAGCAAAAGCTATACAAGATATTAAAACTATTTTACAATATTGTAAAATAGAAAATATTCCGTTATATGTAATGGGAAATGGCAGTAACGTGCTTGTTAAAGACAAGGGAATAAGAGGAATTGTTCTTATAATAGATATTAATGATATTAATATTGAAGAAAAAGAAGAAGAAAAAGTAAAAGTAACTGTAGGAGCAGGAGTAAAACTTGGAAAATTAGCTGGAGAATTATTAAAAAGAAGTATTCGGTGGATTTGAATTTGCAAGCCGGAATACCAGGGACCATTGGCGGAGCTGTAAGAATGAATGCAGGGGCACATGGAAAAGAAATGAAGGATATTGTAGTTAAAACTACATATATAGATTTTGAAGGAAATATAAATACAATTGACTCTATCGAGCAAGATTTTTCATATAGAAAAAGCATATTTGCAACTAAGAAATGGATAATTTTAAATACGGAGTTAGAATTACAATATAGTAATAAAGAAGAAATAAAATTAAAAATGGAAGAATATGCGAGTTATAGACGTGAAAAGCAGCCAATTACATATCCAAATGCCGGAAGTACATTTAAAAGAGGAAATGATTTTATTACAGCAAAATTAATTGATGAAGCTGGATTAAAGGGATATTCAATAGGTGGAGCAAAAGTTTCTAGTTTACATGCTGGATTTATAATAAACACTGGAAATGCAACTGCAGAAGATGTACTTAAGCTTATAGATTATATAACCAAAACAATATATAAGAAATTTGATAAAAATATCGAATTAGAAATAGAAATAGTAGGAGAATAGAAAGGTAAGGGAACAATATGAAAGGATTTTTTTCGTGGTTTAAAGGAAGTACAAAAATGAAGAGATGGATGTTACTAGTACTTGTTGGAATCATATTAGTAGGATATGGAGTTGCATCAATACTAATTGCAAAAGAGATATCATTTTTAGAAATAGGAAAAATTATATTATTATTTGTTTTAGGATTTACATTAACAATTATAGGTATTGTATTTGCACAAAAAAGAACATTAGAATTATTAATAGAAGCAAGTGATTTACGTTTGGAAAAAGGAAATAAAAATGTAAATATAAATTCTCTTATATTTAATAAAAAAATATATAACAAAGGGCCTAATATTGTAGTAATTGGTGGAGGAAGCGGATTAAATACAGTGCTTAGAGGATTAAAGAATTATACCAGTAATATTACAGCAATTGTAACTGTTTCTGATTATGGGAAATTACCAACTAATTCAAGAAAACAATTAGAATTACTACCATTAGAAGATATTAAAGACTCATTAGTCGCACTTTCATATAATGAACAAGTTATGGAAGGAATATTAAATCTTAAATTCAATCATGGAATGCTAAGAGATCTATCTTTTGGAGATATATACCTTTATTCTATGAAAGAATTATATGGAGATTTTACGGAATCTATTGAAAAAAGTAAAGCTGTTTTAAATATTACAGGTAGAGTTTTACCAGTAACACTAGATGAAGTAAAAATATGTGCAGAACTTGAAAATGGAATGGTGGTAGAGGAGAAAGATAAAATTCCAGAGGTAGTATTTGACAAGGTTACTAAAATTAATAGAATTTATATAAATCCTTCAAATTGTGTACCAGCGCCAGGGGTGTTAGAAGCAATTAAAAATGCTGATGCAATTATTATAGGACCAGGAAGTCTATATACAAATGTTATACCAAACTTATTAGTTAAGAATGTATCTAGAACCATCAAAGAAAGTAAAGCAATAAAAATATATGTAAATAATATAATGACAGAGCCAGGACAAACAGATAACTATGCTATATCAGATCATATACAAGCAATTATAGATCATGCAGGAACAGGAATAATAGACTATTGTATTTACGATACTGGAGAAGTAATACCTGAATATATAAGAAAATATAATATGGAGGGACAAGATTTAGTAGAACAAGATATACAAAAATGTAAAGAAAAAGGAATAAAATTATTACAAAGAAATCTTTCGACAATTATTGATGATAATATAAGACATAATCCAAAAGCAGTAGCTGAAGCTATTATTCAAATTATATGTGATGATTTAAAATTTAAAGATAAACAGAATGAACCAGAATATATAATGCTAAATTCTAGACTTAAAGAAGAAAAGAAAAGAAAGAAAAATTTAAGACCAGTCTTTAAAGTAAATAATAGCAATAAAAAGCATAGTACAAAACGTGTAAAGAAAACGAGCAAATTTAATGAAAAGTATAAAGAGAGAGTTGAATCAATAAAAACAAGTGATAAGAAAAAGATTGAAAATCAAATGAGAGCTAAGAGAGAAGATAAAAAATAAATTAGCGAGGTGACCAATATGAATTTGAATAGGGTTAAAAGAACAGAGAGACTAGAAAGAACAAGAACTGCAATGGATTCAAGAGAAAAAGAAGCTGAAAAGAAAAGACATGATAGAATAAATGGAAATTTAGACTACATGAAAGAACAAAAAAAGCAGAAAGAAAAATCATCTCCAAAAGAACAAAATCAAGGTGATAATATTCTAGATAATAAGGAAAAAACAGAAAGAACAGATGTAAATAATGAAAGTATACATACTATTAAAGAACAAATGGAATCACGAAATGCGGGAGGAATCCAAAGACTACGTGATAGAATGCAAAGAAATACAACAGGTACAATAAGGGCAGTAAAAGAAGATATGGGAAAAGCAATAGGAGAATATGAAAAGAATTTTGAAATAGAAGATGATGGCGCAAGATAAGTAGTGGAGGAATACCAATGAAATATAGTAAAAAAGATATTAGTATAGAAAATGGACTAACAAAAGAATGGATTATAACAAATGGAATAGGAGGATATGCTTCTTCTACTATAATAGGGTGTAATACAAGAAAATATCATGGATTACTTATAGCACCTCTTACGCCTCCAGCAAGAAGATATCTTATACTTTCTAAGATAGATGAAAGTATAGAGATGGATGGAAAAAAATATAATCTATATACTAATATGAGTACAAACTATATTTCTGAGGGATACAAATATCAAGAAAGTTTTGAAAAAGATTACATACCAACATTTTCATACAAAATAGAAGATACATTAATAGACAAATCAATATGTATGAAATATATGGAAAACACAGTATGTATATTATATAAAATTAAAAATGGAAGAAAATATTCAAAATTAACTTTAGCACCAATTATAAATTATAGAGATTTTCATCAAATGAATACAGGTCATGTATATAATTTAAAACAAGAAATAAAACAAAGAAAAGTAAAAGTTATTGTAGATAATAATAACCAAACACCAATATATATATATTCAAATTTAGGAAATTATATAGAACATAAAAATGATAGTTTTAATAATATGTTTTATATTGAAGAAGAAAAAAGAGGGTTTTTCCCTGAAGAAAATCATGCAGTTTGTGGAAGATATGAAATAGAATTAGAACCAAATGAAGAAAAAGAAGTTGGTATTATTTGTTCTTTAGAAGAAAACATAGAAGAAATAGATATAAAAAAAATAATTGATGATGAGACTAAAAGGATAAATACACTTGTAAAAAATTCAGGACTAACTTCTAAAAATAAAGATAAAGAATTAATTAAAGATTATATAATTGCTACAGACAACTTTGTAGTGTATAGACCTTCGTTTTGCTTACATACCTTAATTGCAGGATATCATTGGTTTTTAGATTGGGGAAGAGATGCACTTATTTCTTTTGAAGGATTATTATTAATACCAAGACGTTTTGATATTGCAAAAGAAGTATTACTTACATTTGTAAAGAACATAAAATTTGGATTAGTTCCAAATGGATATTCAGGATTTGATAATAGACCCTTATATAACAGTGTAGATGCTTCGCTTCTATTATTTGAACAAGTAAAGAAATATTTAAATTATACTAAAGATTATGAATTTGTAGAAGAGAAGCTATATAGTGTATTAAAAAGTATTATAGAAGCATATATCAGCGGAATTAACTTAGATAATAATAACATATATCTAGATAAAGATAATTTAATAGTATCGCGGAACACAAGATACTCAAAATACTTGGATGGATGCAAAATATGAAGGAATAGCAGTAACACCAAGAAATGGAAAAGCAGTTGAAATTAATAGTATGTGGTATAATGCTTTAAAAATTATGGAAGAGCTTGCAAAAGAATTTGAAGGAAAAGAAGTAGCACACAAATATGGAGTACTTGCTACTAAAACCAAAAAATCATTTAATGAAAAATTTTATAATGAAAAAAAGAAATGCTTATATGATGTTATAGAAGACGAAAAAATTAGGCCAAATCAATTATTTAGTATGTATTTAGCATATCCTGTAATTGATTTAAACTCTATTATTGCAGATGAAGTATTTACTACAGTAACTAAAAAATTGCTTAATAAATATGGACTAAAAACCTTAGCAAAAGGTGAAGAAAACTATGTGGAAATATATGAAGGAAGTCCATTTAAAAGAGATATGAGTTATCACCAAGGAATTACTTGGCCATGGTTACTGGGAATATACTATGATTCTTATAAAAATAGAATTAAGGCCACAAAGGATAAAGTGAAAAAACAAGAATTACAAGCTGGATTAAAGCAATTTGTAGTTAATGTTAAAAAGACCTTTGAAAAAGACTTTTACCAAAGAGGAATGGTGGGAAGTATAAGTGAATTATACGATTCTAAGGCTCCATTTTTACCCAAAGGCACAATGGCTCAAGGTTGGAGTGTTGCAGAAGTATTTAGAATTATGCTAGAGAAATAGTAAAAGAGGAAAAAGTATGACAATTGAAGAATTAGAAAAAAAATTAAAACAAGGAAATCTAGATAGTTTATACTTGCTATATGGCGAAGAAACTTTTTTATTAGAAAGTTGCTTAAAAAAGATAAAAAACTTATTTGGAGAAATAATAAAAGGAATAAACTATGTAGAAATATATGATACTAATTTAGACAGTCTAATACAAGAAATAGAAACACCAGCATTTGGATATGAAAAGAAATTAGTAATTATTAAAAATGTAGGACTTTTTAAAAAAGAAGTTAAGAAAAAGGGTGCAGATTTTGTAAATATAAGAGACAAATTCATAGAGTATTTAGAAAGCAATAAGGTTACAATAAAAGATACTGTTATATTAGTATTTATTGAAGAAAGTGTAGATAAGACAAAATTATTATCAGTTATGGAAGAGTTAAATGCATGTATTTGTAATTTTGAATATCAAAAATTACCTAATATTATGGCAAGAATAAAAGCAATTTCTAAAGCATATGGAGTAGAAATTAGTGATACAAATTTAAAATACTTTATTGAAGGTGTTGGAACTAATATGCAAGATCTAATTAACGAGCTTAGAAAACAAATAGAATATGCAGGAGAGGGAAACGAAATAACAAAAGAAAGTATAGATTTACTTGCTACAAAGCAAATGGAAAGTGTAATATTCGATTTAACTGATAATTTAGGAAAGAAAAATATAAAACAAGCAAGAATAGTATTAAATAATCTTTTGTATTCAAAAGAACCAATTCAAAAGATATTAATTACTCTATATAATCATTTTAAAAAACTTTATATAACAAAACTTTCTGTGGAGCAAAATAGAAATATAGCAGAATGCATAGATTTAAAGCCAAATCAGATGTTTTTAGTGAATAAATATAAAGCGCAAAGTGAATATTTTACAAAGATAGAACTTAAAGAAATACTTGAAAAATTAATTGAATTAGATACAAATTATAAAGTAGGAAAAATTGATTTAGACATAGGACTAGAGGCAATACTTTGTGTGTATTGTTCGAAATAAAATATATATTAAATAATTAGAAGAATAAAGTGAAGAGCCCCAATCACAAAGTGATTGGGGCTTATAGAGATGTATGACAGATTATTATGATAAGATAAAATTAATAAATTCATCCTTAACAGCAGGTGCTGTATATATAAAGGATAAATCGTTAGAACTGAACCTTTCATCATAGAGTTGTAGTAGATCTTTACGTTTCTGCTCCACCTGTGTAGTAAGAGCGTAAAGATATTTTTCTACAATCTCTCGAGAAGGTTTAAGACACTCCTCAAATTCTGATCTGTTTATTGAGGCATTTGATACTTGTAAAAAGTACTTTTTAATCTCATCGGGATACTGCTCAAGAATGCATCCGGAGCTGTCCAAATCAAAGAGCTCCTGCCAAGGGCCTTCGTAAACAGACATCATTTTTTCTAATGGACACCCACAAATTCTATGGTCAAAAACGACAAAAGCCTTATTTCTAATTTCTTGGGCTTTAGCTAATTGATCGTTGAGCTTGTGGTAATCCCGTAAAACAGTTGCTAATGTGTGCTCAGCCATACGTAATCTCCTTTCAAAGAATTGTTTATAGAAACAAAAGAATTATATCACAGAATCAACATAAAGTAAAGATTACATTTCTTGATTATGGAATTAATATAATTCATATATGATAATGTCTTAATAAATCATTTAGGAAAATGTCTTAATTTAAAATCTATGATATAAGTATATCTAATAGAAATATTGGAGGTACTTATGAGAAAGGTTGAATTAAGAATGAATGAAGAATATAAAT
>JAAVZA010000072.1 GCA_022791395.1 Clostridia bacterium | reverse complement strand
TTGTTATGATGCGCGAAGAAGAAAGCGTTAACTTATTTGGCAGAGTATCCCAGATCTTTGGATAAAGAAACCGATGGTTCCGACTAAATATAGTCTATACCATCGGTTTCTTTCGGTCAAGCCGACCTCTGAACTGTAACTGTGGGGTATTTGACTCTATCAACCGCAACAGCTCTAATGGGTTCTGCCTCTTCTGGCAGCCTGGCACGTGTATTACGGTTTTCACCATAGGGCATACCATTAACAGAAATCACTGAACTCTAATCTGGCAGGTTAGCGCTCACCACATTCTCCTTCTTTCGCCTCCAGAAGCTTCTTCAAACGGGCGATCTCCTTTAATTGACTCTCAATCTGCTGATCCTTTTGCAACAGCTGCTCTTTCTGCTCCATAATCTAATCCATCTGCTCCTCAATCATATACTGCACCGTATTCCGATCCATAATCTTCAATGCCTCCGAAAACATATTCAGCACCTCCTTGGGCTCACTCATGTATGCCGCCATCTCCTGGTAGATCTCCTTAAGCCAGGGATATTCCTCCATCAGCTTCTCTGCCTCAGCCATATCCTCCGTCGCCAGCAGGGATAGCCAGGCGATCTGTTCACTCCTACTCTTAGGATACGGGAATTCCCGGAATACGTCAAGGGCTATCAGCCAATATTCCTGCAAAAGCTCCACCTCCAGGCCGGTATCAAAGGCAGTTACCCCATGATGGATATAGTCCTTTGGATGCTTATGGAAAACCCTGGCTGACTTCTCATAAATCACAATGGTATAGACGGGCTTCATGTCCAGATATTTGAAATCCTTCCCCTTCTCCCCCTTTACCCGGCTGTACTGGCGCAGGAGCAGGTCTGCGGAATAACAGCTCATCCGCTGGCCTGGAAATGCATAGGGCACCTTCTGGATCTCGCAGTTTGCCAGGCTCCCGTCCTCCAGCTCAACCAATAGATCCATAATTAGCAGGGCTCCCCCATCCAGCAGGCACTCCTCCCCGGAAAGGATGCGCACTACCGTTACTTTTTTCCCCAGGATACTGCTCAGGAAACGGGATAACCGCTCCGGGTGAATGTCCAGATGGAACATCTTTTTAAAAAACGGGTCATAGGTCAGGGGCAGGGTTTTCTTCCCGGTACAAAAATCCAGGAAACGCTGCTTCCATCTCTCGTCCAGGCGTTCAAACTGATGGTAGGAGAGGGGGGATTCCTGAAGCTTCTTCAGCACCACGGGGACTTCCTCCTTGGGGCAAATGGGTTGCATGGTTCTTTTTTTCTACATAGGCAATACGCAAAACCTCCTTTGATTGATTACTTTTCATCCATTCAGGGTATCAGCGGTGGGAATTCACCGGAAACTAAGACCTGTATCAGATATTAGAACTATAGCACAATCCAAAGGGAACTGCAAGAATATTTTTACAACCCTTCCCCTTGATAAAAACAGGGCTGGAGTAAAACCATGCTCCAGCCCTTCCACACTCTATTCCACTGTAATGATCTTCTTGGGGCACTTCTGTGCGCACACGCCGCACCCGGTACACTTACTCTGGTCAATGTGGGCTATGTTATCCGTCACTGTCACTGCGCCGGCAGGACAGTTCTTCTCGCAGAGCTTACAGCCAATACAGCCCACGGAGCAGGCCGCCATCACGTCCTTGCCCTTATTCTTGGACACACACTGTACCTTGTGCTTGGCGTCGTAGGG
>JAAVZA010000056.1 GCA_022791395.1 Clostridia bacterium | reverse complement strand
TTATTTTTTTAATTATTTTTTTAATTATTTTTTAATTATTTTTTTAATTTATTTCTTTAATTTATTTCTTTAATTTATTTTTTTATTTATTTTTTTATTTATTCTTTTATTTATTCTTTAATACTTTAAATAATAAAAAAACCTCATATTAAAATGAGAGTTTTTTTATCTATGCTATAACATTTTTATATCTTTATTCTTCTAATGCTTTTTTTATTGCTTGTTTTTCTTCCTCTGATAAAGTATACGTTGATATTCCATTTTCTACTGGTTTTGCATATATATTTGACATTTCTCTTGAATATATTCCATTTAGAACTACACCTGTATTTTTCTCATTCAATAATGCCAATGTAAAACTTAAGTCACTACCTGTATCTTTAAATGCATTATATCTAACCAATCCGATTTTTTGAATACTTGTTGCTAAAGTACTATCTAATTGCTTACAATAATTTTTTAAATCATTGTTTTCTTTTTGTACTTCTTCTATTCTCTTTATATAATTTTCTATCGTTTCTTGTATGTTATTTCCATTTCCTATTTTATTTATGAAATATTTATAATTTTTATTTATTCTTGATAATTTTATTATATTAATTAAATATAGTAAAAATAGTAAAATTAATCCACAAAATAATATTATTAAAAATGTATCTGTTTTTAATATGTTTAATATAGTTTCCATATTAATCCCTTCCTTAATTTTAAATTAAAACAATATATATTTATTTTATAAGGTCAAGTATTCTTTCTAAATCTTCATTTGATGTATATTCTATTACTATTTTTCCTTTTCTTTTTCCTGGCTCTAATTTTACTTTTGACCCAAAAAAACCTTGAAATGAATTTTCTATATCTGCAAGTATTGCCTCATATTTTTTATCTTTTTTCTTTTCATTTTTTTTATGACTGACATTTTTTTCAAAATCTCTTACAGTAGTTGCTCCATTTTCTATCATTTTTACTGCCATATTATATTGTTTGTCTTTATCTTCTATTGCAAGTAATGTACGAGCATGTCCTTCTTGTAGTTTTCCTTCCTTTACAAGTTCTAATACTCTTTCATCAAGATTTAATATTCTTACTGTATTAGCAATACCGCTTCTACTTTTTCCTAATATTTCTGCTACTTCTTGTTGTGTTAGTTCATATTCATCCATAAGTTCTTTTATTCCTAATGCTTTTTCATACGCATTTAAGTCTTCTCTTTGTACATTTTCTATTAATGCAATTTCTTTATTTTTTCTTTCGTCCCCTTCTCTTATAATTGCAGGAATTTCTTTTAATCCTGCCTTTTTAGATGCTCTCCAACGTCTCTCTCCTGCAACAATTTCATAATAATCTTCTTTTTTTACTACAATTATTGGTTGAATAACACCATATCTTTTTATTGATTCAGCAAGCTCTTCTAATGCTTCTTCATCAAAATTTTTTCTTGGTTGATTTCTATTTGGTTCTACTTCAGTTATCTTTAGTTTCTCTATTACTTCGTTATCTCTTATTTCTTCATCTATATTATTTGCAAATAGTGCATCTAATCCTTTTCCTAATCCAGTTTTTTTAGCCATATTTATATCATTCCTTTCTATAATAAAGCAGTATATTTACTTCATATGTTTTGCTTTTAAGCCAATTTCATTATTCTTTAAAAACTCCTTAACAAACTTCTCATAACTCTTTGCGCCTTTTGATCTAGGATCATAAATTGTTATTGGCATTCCATAACTTGGTGCTTCACTTAACTTTACATTTCTAGGTATTACTGTTTTATAAACTTTATCTCCAAAATAATTTTTTACTTCTTTAACAACTTGATTTGAAAGATTTGTCCTAATATCATACATTGTTAATAAAGCGCCTTCAACTTCTAGGTTTTTATTTAAATGCTTTTTGACTAGATTTATTGTATTTATAAGTTGTCCTAATCCTTCTAGTGCATAGTATTCACATTGAATTGGAATTAATACACTATTTGATGCTGTAAATGCATTTAATGTAATAAGACCTAATGATGGAGGACAATCTATGATAATGTAATCATAATCCTCTTTTACTTCTTCTAGTTTTTCTTTAAGCCTTTGTTCTCTTGACATCATTGATACAAGTTCAACCTCTGCACCTGCTAAATTTATATTTGATGGGCATACTTTAAGATTTTTTATGCTAGATTCTTGTATTATTTCATTTGCTTCAGTATCTTCAACAAGCAAATCATATACAGATTTTTCCATTTCTTTTTCTACTCCAACTCCACTAGTAGCATTCCCTTGTGGATCTGCATCTATTAATAGTACTTTTTTATTCTTTTTTGCTAGCATAGAGCTCAAAGTTATTGCTGTTGTAGTCTTTCCAACTCCACCTTTTTGATTTGCTACTGATATTATTTTTCCCAAAGTTATCCCTCCGATTTTAAAAAATTGACATACTAATCATATAAAAATATCATTAATATGTCAATAAATTTTAATAATAAAATTTAAAAATTATATAATTGGTTCTTTACTTGGTGTTCCTGCTTTTCTTGGATATTTTGCTGGTGTATTACTAATCTTAGTAATAACAATAATATTTCTTATCATATCTGTTCCAGGTAAACAAAATTGCTCTATAGTTTCTATCTTACCTCCAAGTATACTGATTGCTTTTTTGCTACTTTCTAGTTCTTCCTCTATGTTGCTACCCTTCATACAGATACATTTTCCACCTATTTTTACAAGTGGTAGTAAGTATTCTACAAGTATATTAAGTGGAGCTACTGCTCTTGATGTTGCAATATCAAAGCTTTCTCTATACATTTTATTTTTTCCTGCTTCTTCTGCTCTAAAATGTATTGTTTCTATATTTTTTAAATTATCTTGTTTTATTACTTCATTTAAAAAATTCAATCTTTTATTTAAAGCATCTAATAAAACAATTTTACAATTATCTACTACAATATTTAAAGGTATCCCAGGAAATCCTGCACCCGTTCCTACATCTATTATAGATGAATTATCATTTATATGTTTTTTTATAGTTAAAGAATCTATAAAATGTTTTTTTATTATCTCTTCTGGTTCTGTTATTGCTGTTAAATTAATTTTTTCATTCCATTCCAATAGTAAATTCATATATGTATAAAACTTTTCTTGTTGTTCTTCTGTTAAATCTATATTTAATTCATTAGAATCAGCTTTTAGTTTGCTACAGAATCTTTCCTTTTCCATTCCTTTATTTCCTTCCCAATATTATTATTTCGATTTTCTTTTCTCTTGTTCTAAATATATTAATAAAACTGATATATCTGCTGGTGATACTCCAGATATTCTTGATGCTTGCCCTACTGATATTGGTTTAAATTTATCTAGTTTTTGTCTTGCTTCTAGTCTTAATCCTAATATCTTTGAATATTCTATATTTTCAGAAAGTATTTTATCTTCAAGTTTTCTTGCTTTTTCTACTTGATCTAATTGCAAATTTATATATCCCTCGTATTTTACTTGTATTTGAACCTCTTCTTTTTCTTGTTTTGTAAGAACAGGTCTTTCTTTATCAATTTCTTTTAATCCTTCATAAGATAATTCTGTACGTTTTAACAAGTCTGAAAGCTTTATTCCTGTTTCTATTTTAGATGAGCCATATTTTTGTAATAATTCGTTTACTTCATTAGTTGGTTTTATTATCTTATTCTTTACTCTTTCTATTTCTTTAGCTATATTCTCTTGTTTTTTACAAAATCTTTCATATCTATCATTAGAAATAAGTCCTACTTTATGACCTATTTCTGTTAATCTTAAGTCAGCATTATCTTGCCTTAGTAATAATCTATATTCTGCTCTAGAAGTCATCATTCTATATGGTTCATTTGTACTTTTAGTTACTATATCATCTATCAAAACACCTATATATGCTTCATCTCTTCCCAATACTATTGGTTCTTTATTATCTATCTTTCTTGAAGCATTTATTCCTGCTATTAGCCCTTGTGCTGCTGCTTCTTCATATCCTGATGTACCATTTATT
The DNA here is from genome assembly GCA_022791395.1 of Clostridia bacterium. Taxonomy (GTDB): domain Bacteria; phylum Bacillota; class Clostridia; order TANB77; family CAG-508; genus RGIG8482. The sequence continues at coordinate 6,462 of JAAVZA010000056.1, read as the reverse complement.
TGCCCTGCAAAAAACATTCCACTAATCTTTTTACTTTCTAATGATATTTTTAATTGTGATGGTTCAATACAATCATATTCTATTGCATATGCTGGCCTTGTAAACTCTGCACGCTCTAGTCCTGGTATAGTTCTATACATTGCGATTTGAACATCTTCCGGTAATGATGAACTCATTCCTTGTATGTACATTTCATTAGTTTTTTCTCCAATTGGTTCTACAAATATTTGGTGTCTTTCTTTATCTGCAAATCTTACTACTTTATCTTCTATTGATGGACAATATCTTGGACCTGTTCCTTCTATTTTTCCTGCATATAATGGAGATCTATGTAGGTTTGCTCTTATTATCTTGTGAGTTTCTTCATTTGTATAGGTTAAATAACAAGGTGCTTGCTCTTTTTCTACCACTTCATCTTCGAAAGAAAACATTTCAATATCTTTGTCTCCATTTTGAATTTCCATTTTTGAAAAATCAATCGAATTTTTATTGATTCTTGCTGGTGTTCCTGTTTTAAACCTTAATAACTCTATGCCTAATTCCTTTAAGCAGTTAGAAAGTTCTATTGATGGAAACACTCCATCAGGACCACTTTCAAAAGAAACTTCTCCTATATGAATTTTTCCCTTTAAATATGTCCCTGTTGCAAGTATAACTGCTTTTACTTTATATACGGCACCTATGTTAGTTTCTAAGCTCTCTACTTTATCATCTTTTATATTAATCTTTGTAATTTCTGCTTGTTTAATAAATAAATTTTCCTGTTTCTCTAACGTATGTTTCATTTCCATCTGATACATTTTCCTATCAGCTTGTGCACGTAATGAATATACTGCTGGTCCTTTAGATTTATTAAGCATTTTTATTTGTATAAATGTTTTATCAATATTCTTTCCCATTTCCCCTCCAAGAGCATCAATTTCTCTTACAAGGTGTCCTTTAGAACTTCCTCCTATATGTGGATTACAAGGCATATTCGCAACTGCTTCTAGACTTATAGAAAACATTAGTGTCTTCTTTCCAAGCCTAGCTGATGCAAGTGCTGCTTCACAGCCTGCATGTCCTGCTCCAATTACTGCTACGTCATATTCTCCTGCATAATAACTCATCTTTTACTCCTCCATTATTTCGTTTCTTGTGAAACAAGAATTTTTGTTCTGTATAACATTTTGACAATATTTCTTGTTTTTTATTTAATTTTATACCACTTCGTAATTTTGCATTAAATTTGGTTTTAAGCACTTTACCTCTTTTTATGATTACTTATATTAATTAAAAATATAATTGCTTTATATTTAATTCTCGTGCCTTATTTTCCAAGACAGAATTTTGAAAATATCTCTTTTATAATTTCTCCTGAAACACTTTCTCCTGTTATTTTACCTAACTCTTCCATAATTTCTTTAATATATACTCCTATGATATCTATTGGTAAATATCCTTTCATTGCATCCATTGCATTTTTAGTTGACTGTAATGCTTTAGAAATAATTTCTTTATGTCTTACATTAGTAATTATTGCATCACCCTCTAAACTAATTTCATTTAGCTCAAACATTTTAGAAATTCTATCATATATATTTTCAATTCCTATACTTTCTTTAGCAGAAATTTCGATTAGTTCAATATCTCCTATTTTTTCTTGTATCTTTTGTTTTGTTTCATTATCCGTTTCTAAATCTATCTTATTTAGTAAAATGATACTTTTCTTTCCTTTTAGCAAACTTAAAATTTCCTCATCTTCTTTATCAAAAGGTCTGCTTACATCAAATATAGCAATAATTAAATCTGCTTCTTCAGCCATTTTTCTAGATTTCTCTATTCCAATTTTTTCTACCTCATTATTTGCTTTTCTTATTCCTGCGGTATCTATAATGTGTATAGGAATTCCTGAAACAGTTATAGCTTCTTCAATTGTATCTCTTGTTGTTCCCTCTATATCTGTCACTATTGCTCTTTCTTCTTTTAATATGCTATTTAATAAAGAAGACTTTCCTGCATTTGGTTTTCCAATTATAGCTACTTTTATTCCATTTCTTATTATCTTGCCATTATCAAAACTTTTTAAAAGTTTTTCAAGTTTTACATATGCTTCTTCTAGAGTAGAATATGCCTCTTTGTTTGTAACTTCTTCTACATCATATTCAGGATAATCAATACTTACTTCTATATTAACCATTACTGACATAAGTAAATCTCTAATTTCTTTTATTTGTCTAGATAATACACCTTCTAATTGTTTAATAGATGTTTTTGCTTCTTTATCACTTACTGAATTTATAACATCAATAACAGCTTCTGCTTGTGACAAATCCATTCTCCCATTTAAAAATGCACGCTTTGTAAATTCTCCTGGTTCAGCAAGATTTGCTCCATTTTCTAAACATGCTTCTAATATTTTTCTTACTATATATACTCCTCCATGAGAACTAATTTCACACAAATTTTCAGTTGTATAACTATTTGGTGCTCTAAAAAATGAAACTAATACTTCGTCAATTACTTCATTATTATTTACAATATATCCATATTTAATTGTATATCCCTTTACTTCATCTATATTAACTGGATTCTTAGGCTTAAATATTTTGTTTAATATTTTAAAAGTATCTTCTCCACTCATTCTTATAATTCCAATTCCGCCAATACCTGGTGCAGTTGAAATAGCAGCTATTGTGCTCATAATTCTACCACCTTTTTCTTTATTAAAAAAAGCCAAAATACAGATAAAATCTTTTTAAAAACTAATTTTTAAAATTGATTAAAATCCGAACTTTGACTTCCGATTTTTATATTCTATTTTAATGAAATTACTACTTTTCTATATGGTTCTTCACCGATACTAGACGTTGTAACTTTATTACTATTTTGTAACTTTGAATGTATTATCTTTCTTTCATACGCTGTCATTGGCTCTAATGTAATAGCTTTTTTTGTTCTTACAACTGTTTTTTCAAGTTTCTCTGCTAATTCTTCTAATGCTTTTTCTCTCTTTTCTTTATATCCACAAATGTTTAAAACAACTCTGACTTTATATTCTGATCCTTTACTAGCAATACATGAAAGAATTGATTGCAAATTATTAAGAGTTTCTCCTCTATGTCCTATTAAATAGTTTAAGTCTTCTCCATTTATATCTACTTTAACATATATATCACTTTGTATTACATTATATTCAATATTCTCTCCTGGTATTGTTTTTATCCAGTCTTTCAAAAAATTTTTGACGTTTTCTATTGCTTTATTAAAATCAATATTTTGTAAATCTTCATTTACCCTTTTTTCTTTTTCATGTCTTTTTTCTTCTTTGCTTTTAATTTCAACTTTAACAACTCTTGGTGCTAATATACTGAAAAAGCTTCTTTTATCTTCGTTTTCTAAAACTCTTATTTCTGCATCTTCTTTTCTTATACCTAACGCTTTTAACCCATTTTCAATTGCTTCATTTGTAGTTTTCCCTTCAAAAATTTTACCTTCTACCATTTAAGCTTCCTCCTCGTTTTTAAGAAATCTATTTAATACAAGTCGTTCTACAATCATTAATAAATTACTAATTAACCAATATAGTGCAAGTCCTAATGGTGCAATTATTGCAATTGAAACAGACATTATCGGCATAATATAACTCATACTCTTATTTGCTTGTGCAACTGCATCTAACTCGTTATTTTCTGTATTTTCTCCATTTTCATCTTTTTTCTTTGTTTGCATAGCAGTTGTCATTCTCATTGATATAAAAGAGGTTAAAACGTATAATGCTGGAATTATATATACTCTCCAATCATTTAAACTTTGAGTTGGAACACTACTTAAGTCTAATCCTAAAAATTCCATATTTATATAAACTCTTTCATCTTCTGCACCTTTTTGCTTAATTACACTTATTTCTGGATATGTAGCCTTTTTACCATTTTCAGATTGTTCTATTTCTGTTGTATATTGATTTATTAATTCTGTATCTACTTTCTTCATATATGTAAGTGGACTTCTAACTAAATAGAATACTGCAAATAAAATTAAAATTTGGGCAATAGCACTGAAACATCCACTAAATGGACTCATTTTTTCAGTTTTATATAACTCTAAGGTTTCTTGATTTAATTTTTCTGGATTATTTTTATATTTATCTTGAAGTTCTCTCATTTTTTCTTGTATTTTTGCTGATTTTTTCATTGTTTTTTGTTGTTTTATTGAAATTGGTAACATTATTAATTTTAATACCACTGAAAATAGTATAATTGCTAATCCATAATTGCTCACAAATCCATAAAACCAATTCAAAACATATCCAAATATATTTGCAAAAAAAGATATCATATATTTATTCTCCTTAAAAATACTATTTAAGAGGGTCATATCCCCCTTTAGAAAAAGGATTACATTTTAAAATTCTTTTTAATCCTAAAAATCCACCTTTTATAATTCCATATTTTTCAATAGCTTGTCTTGTATAGTCTGAACAAGTTGGATAATACTTGCAATCAAACCCCATACTATGAATAAGCGGTGAAATATATTTTTTATATAAATCAATTAAAAAAATGAATAATTTGTTCATTATTTACATTATTCCTATTCTCTCAAAAATATTTACCATATCATCTTGTATATTAGAAAAAGTTGCATTTTTTATATCAACTTTCTTTTTCCATAAAAAAACTATATTGTAGCCAGTTTTTAATTTTTGTTCCATAAGTCTATAATTTTCACTAATAAGTCTTTTTATTCTATTTCTTTTAACTGCCTTTGCTATTTTTACACCGATTGCAATTCCTATATAATTCATAGTTTTATCATTCTGTTCTTTAACAAAAACATCTAAATATTTTCCAGAATAATATTTTCCCTTTGTAAGAACTCTTTTAAATTCATAATTTTTCTTTAATTTCAATGTTTTCTTCATAATTATCACTCTTAATACCTATCGCAAAAAGAGCCACAACAAACTGTGGCTCACATATATCTTAAGCACTTAGTTTCTTTCTTCCTTTAGCACGTCTTGCTTTTAATATATTTCTACCTGCTCTAGTTTTCATTCTTTTTAAGAATCCATGTTCTTTTTGTTCTTGTCTCTTTTTTGGTTGAAATGTTCTTTTCATTTTGCACCTCCTAAAACTATATTCCGTAAGCTCATCTATTTTTATTCTTACTTTCAAAACAAGTATTGTTATTATATAATATTTGTGACCGTTTTGTCAAGGAAAATATAGTACTTTTTAAAAAATGAATTTTTTTATTCATCTAATAACCTTTTTACTTATTTTGCTCTTTTCCCTATGTAAATTTGCCTCTTAGAAAATTTATCCACATTTTTTTATTTTTTTCCACAATTGTATTGACTATTTTCTATTTTTTTTGATATGATTAGCATACACATAAAAAAATAGAATATTTTTATACTTTACAAAAGAAAACTTTAACACATAAATTTTACATAAATCTTATACACTTTTTGTGGATAAGTATGTGGATAAGTTTGCTTTTTATTTTTTGTAAATATTGAAATGATAATATAAACCTCTGTGGAAGGAATGAATTAACAATGCAAACAGAATTAAATGATCTTATGGATACAGCTAAAGAATTATTAAAAGATGAAATAACTAGAATTGCTTTTGATACTTGGATTAAAAACCTTGAATTAGTTGGGAAAGAAGGTAACACTTATATTATAGCTGTTACATCTAATGTTCATAAAGATTCTATCAATAGTCGTTATTATGATTTAATTTTAAATACATTTAAGTATATAACAAATAGTGAATGTGAAATTAATCTTGTATTAGCTGAAAATGCAATAAAACAAGCAGAAATCATAGCAAATGATTCTGTTGATGCTATTTCAGGTTATTCAAGTTCATCACTTAATCCAAAATATACTTTCGACACCTTTGTTGTTGGAAATAGTAACCGTTTTGCACATGCAGCAGCGTTAGCTGTTGCTGAAGCACCTGCTACTTCATATAATCCTTTATTTTTATATGGAGGAGTTGGACTCGGAAAAACTCACTTAATGCATTCTATTGGTAATGCTATTTTGAAAAAGAATAATTCTTCAAAAGTATTATATGTAACATCTGAAAAATTTACTAACCATTTAATAAATGCAATAAAAGATAATAAAACAGAAGAATTTAGAAATACCTATAGGAATGTAGATGTTTTATTAATAGATGATATTCAATTTATTGCCGGAAAAGAAAGAATTCAAGAAGAATTTTTCCATACCTTTAATACCTTACATGAAAGTGGAAAACAAATAATTATTTCTAGTGATAGACCACCAAAAGAAATGAAACTACTCGAAGACAGGCTTAAATCTCGTTTTGAATGGGGACTTATTGCAGATATATCAAATCCTGATTATGAAACACGTTTAGCTATACTTAGAAAAAAAGCTCAATTTGATAATATTACAATTGATGATATGATTCTTTCTAATATTGCTACAAAAATAGATTC
>JAAVZA010000055.1 GCA_022791395.1 Clostridia bacterium | reverse complement strand
TGTTCTTTTAGCAGTATCTACTATTTTTTCAGCAGACTGATCTAAAACAACGTGATCATAAGCTTTTAATCTTATTCTGATTTTTTCACTTCCTACAATATTGTTTGTTGTTGCCATAAGTATTTTCCCTCCTTAAAATAAAATGTACCTTGGCAAGTTATAAACGCACCCTGGTGTTTCATGTATCACCATATAAAAACCCAAGTTTTTGCATGATTTTCTTGGGATAAGTGCTTATTTTAAAAAAACTTACCGCCCGGTCTAAGCCAAGACATACTCCACGAAAGTTCCCTCCACCCGTAAGGATGTAGCCACATTTCGCTTCAACGCAAATCTACATGCCTAAATATTATATAACGCTTACCTCCGTATGTCAACACTTTTTTGGTAATTTTGTAATTTTTTTGTAAAATAAAAATCATAATGTACAATAAATTTAGCAATGAGTATAGATAAAGATAAACGACAGACTTTCATCTGCCGTAATATTTTTATTGCCTATACCAAGTATTTATCTTATAAAATAAATTATATCTATTAGGTTTTATATCTCCCATTAACTTAGAACTGCAAATTAAAGAACTTCTATTCCAGTACAAATATATATAGGGTATATCTTCTTTATAAATATCTACTAAATTATTATATTTTTCTTTTAAAGTCTTTTCTTCCCTAATGTTATTTACATCATTTAATATTTGTTTTGCTGTTTCACTATTATAATTTGCTAAATTTGCTTCTCCAAAGTAAGTTGATAAATCTGGACTAAATGCTGTATATTTTCCTGTTAATATCATATCATAATTCCTATTTTCTAAATACCTTTTATATGTTGCATCATTTGCTTTTATTATATTTACTTTAATCCCTAAAATTTCTAAACTGTTTTTTATATTTTCTGCAACCTCTACTCTTTTTCCATTACTAGAATTAACTACCAAATTAAAATTTAATCTTAAAGTTCTATAATCTTTTACCTTCTGCCATGTTTTATTCTTAAATTCCCATCCTTTTCTTATTAATAATTCTTTAGCCTTATCCATATTATATTCATATCCAACTTTTTCCTGTTCATATAGATAGTTTCCATAGTCAAGAGGAAAATTTGCAACATAATATTTATCTCCATAAATTGCTGATACAATGTTTTGCTTATCTATTGCATAGGAAATAGCTTGTCTTATCTCTTTATTTGATAACTCTTCATTATTACAATTAAAAGCTAAATAATCTAACTCTCTTCCTTTAAAACTTTTTAAATTATATCCTATTGTTCCAATATAATTTTGTATATCTAGGCTATCTGTATTTATTAAATCTATATTTCCTATTTTAAAAGCTTTATATACTTCCCCCATATTTCCATATTTTATAATTTGGATTTGAGAGAGTTTACAATCTTTTTCTTCAACATTCCACCAATTCTCATTTAATTTTAGTATAACATTTCCGTTATCACTTACCACCTTAAATTTTCCTGTTCCAATAGGATTACTATTTTTATAAGTATTTACAAAATCCTCATTTTCATAATATTTATATGACATTATAGGAAATGTTAAGTTATATTCAAAAAACGGTACTTCTTTATCAAGATTAATTCTTATAGTAGCATTATCTATCACTTCAATTCCAGTAACGTTTTCTACATTATAAGCATAAATAGATTTAACCTTTGAATCTTTTAATCTATCAATTGTAAATTGCACATCTTTTGCAGTAAATAGAGTTCCATCATTCCATTTTATATTATCTTTTAATTTTATAACATATGATGTATTAGTTACTTTACTCCATTCTTTTGCAAGACATAACTCTATTTTATAATCTTCTGTTATTGTAAGAAGTGGTTCATATATTAATTTTGATATATTTTGGACTTGTGCATTATTGCTAAGAATTGGATTAATTGTGTCAAAATTAACTATTGGAATTCTAATATTATCAATTATTTCTTCCTCTTTAGATACTTTTGCTGTATCATAATTATTTTCATTATTATCTTTTTTTCCATATATTATATAAACAGAATATATAACTAATACTATAACAATAATCACAAAAATATATTTTAAAAATTTAGATTTCAATTTTTTCCTCCTAAAAATATATAGATACATCATATATTAAATATACCCAATTTTCAAGATAAGCTACATAATTCATAATAATATTATACAAAAAAGTTGCACCTCTAAAGTGCAACTCATTTTTAATTTATTTATATTATCACATATTTTAAGCACGTGATTCTACTACTATTTTAATTCCTGTTCTGTCTTCTCCTTCAACTTGAACTTCTGCAAATGCTGGTACGCAAACTAGGTCTACTCCTGTTGGAGCTACAAATCCTCTTGCAATAGCTACAGCCTTTATAGCTTGATTTAATGCTCCTGCTCCTATTGCTTGCATTTCTGCTCTTTCATTTTCTTTTACCAAACCTGCAATTGCTCCTGCTACTGAATTTGGATTTGATTTTGATGAGATTTTTAAAACTTCCATTGTTTCTGCCTCCTAAAATATAATTTTTTGTTTCATTTTGAACATGTATATTTATATTATATTTTAAGTCCGTTGTCTAGTATTTTTTGGAAAAAACAGGAAGTTTTTATCGTGTTTTTTCGCCATTTTTCTACATATTTAATAGTTCTATTTTACTCGCTCGACAAGTATTATCATCAAGCTCAAAAATACAACCATTTAAGACACAATTTCCTTCTGCTAGTTTATACTTTTCAGGCAAAGTAGTTTCAAACCTTTTTATAGATGCTGAAACATCCATTCCTATAACAGATTTTTTAGGACCGGTCATACCTATATCAGTAATATATGCTGTTCCTTTTTCTAAAATTTCTCCATCCGCTGTTTGCACATGAGTATGTGTTCCAAATACGATACTTACTCTTCCATCTAAATAATATCCCATAGCAATCTTCTCTGCTGTTGCTTCTGCGTGAAAATCTACTATTATATAATCTACTTTATTTTCTATTTCTTTTAAAATATCATTTATCATTACAAATGGATTTTCTGATAAAACATTCATATCAGTTCTACCAATTAAATTAACTGTAGCAATTCTTTTTCCTTTACATTCTCTTATAGTATATCCTTTTCCAAGAACACCTTTAGGATAATTTGCAGGTCTTATTAATTGTGGATGATCTATAAAATTAAAAATATCTTTTTTACCCCAAGTGTGATTTCCCATTGTAACTACATCCACACCCATAGCTAACATTTCCTTAAATAGCTTCTCAGTAATCCCCATACCTCCAGCTGAGTTTTCTCCATTCGCCACAATAAAATCTATTTGCTTTTCTTTTTTCAAACTAGGTATTATATCTTTGGCCTTCTTTAATCCGCTTTCTCCAACTATATCTCCAACTGCTAAAATCCTCAACCTTCATCTTCCTTCCTATTTTATCTTTTTCTATTATACACTATATTTTTATAAATTGAAATATTTTTTATTATATTTGATTTATGTTAATAATTATGGTATAATTTGTATTGACATTGTTGATTGTTTGTTTTAGGAGGTATGTCTATGGCTATGTCAACAAACTTTCTTTACACTACAAAACGGGCAAAACCTAATCGCAAGATGAGTTTTGCTCCTGCCATTAACATCAAGCGTTGCAGCAACGGTACAGATTACTCTGTTAAGTTGGATAATCAGGACTATTGTATCGTTGAAATGCCCTCTGGTGTGATCTGGGATCCAGTCCACATTGCAGAACTTTCCGTCAATGAAAAGTTAAAGGAAAGAATTATGGGAATCATACGTTCTTTTGAAGATTTCCAGGAGAAGAGCCAGCGTTAACGCTGGCCCTTCTCCTATATTTTATATATGCTTAATAAAAAACTTTATTATTATATATATTAAATTTGATTTATGTTAATGATTATGGTATAATATTGTTAACTAGTTTTTTGTATCTTGTTTCAATGAAAATAGGAGGAAAAAATAATGAAGAAAAAGAAAGCTCAAAAGATTCGTACACATTCATACTCTTTCGGAGTCGTGAAGGAAGATGACATCAGTTCGAGAATCATAATTACCCGGGACGACACTCCGTACTGCCAATTTTCAAAGGGCGTTTTTATGAATCCTGGCGGAGTCGGCAAAAAGGATATGCCTTCCAGTGAGAAGATTCTGTTGTGGAAGCACCTGAACTACTATGGTGATGATGTAGTACACAAGGATCTTACCCTGTCCGACCGAAAAAACGAATTTTTTCTTTAAGCTTCAAGAAAAGGCCAGTGCTCTGCACTGGCCTTTTTCTTTATTTTGCATATGTTATTGCTCTTGACTCTCTTATAACATTTACTTTAATTTGTCCTGGATAATCCATTTCATCTTCTACACGTTTTGCTATGTCTCTTGCCATAATTGTCATTTCTGCATCAGATACTTTTTCTGGTTTTACAATAATTCTTACTTCACGTCCTGCTTGTATAGCAAATGATTTATCTACTCCTTCAAAAGAATCTGCAATTTCTTCAAGCTGCTCTAATCTCTTTATGTATGCTTCTAAAGTTTCTTTTCTTGCTCCTGGACGAGATGCACTTATTGCATCTGCCGCTTGTACAAGTACAGCTTCCAAGGTTTGTGGTTCTACATCTCCATGGTGTGCTTCTACTGCATTTATTACTAATGGATTTTCTTTATATTTCTTTAATACATCTACACCAATTTCAACATGAGTTCCTTCCATATCATGATCTAATGCTTTTCCTATATCATGTAACAAACCTGCTCTTCTTGCTCTTTTTGCGTCAAGTCCTAATTCGTCTGCCATAATTCTTGCAAGATTTGCAACTTCTATAGAATGATTTAACACATTTTGTCCATAACTTGTTCTATATTTTAATTTACCTATTAGTTTAACTAGGTCTGGATGAAGTCCTATTACCCCCGCTTCTAAAGTTGCTCTTTCTCCTTCTGCTTTAATAGTTGCTTCAACTTCTTCCTTTGCTTTTTCAACCATTTCTTCAATTTTTGCAGGATGAATTCTTCCATCTTCAATTAATTTTTCAAGTGCTATTTTTGCAACTTCTCTTCTTAATGGATCAAATCCTGATAAAATTACAGCTTCTGGTGTATCATCTATTATAAGATCTATTCCTGTTAAAGTTTCTAATGCCTTAATGTTTCTTCCTTCTCTACCTATAATTCTTCCTTTCATATCATCATTTGGAAGATTAACTATTGATACGGTAGTTTCTGAAGTATGATCAGCTGCACATTTTTGAACAGCATATGTTAAAAGTTCTCTTGCCCTTTTACCTGATTCCTCTTTAGCCTTTTGTTCTTCTTCTCTAATTATAGCTGCTGTTTCACTTTTTATTGTTTTTTCAGTTTCATCAAGTAATATTTTTTTTGCTTCTTCAATAGAAAGTCCTGAGATTTTTTGAAGTTCTTCTAATTGTTTCCCAATTAATTCATTTAATTCTTGTTCTCTATCTTGCATTTCTTTATCACGTCTATCAAAATCTCTTTCTTTATGCTCTAAAGTTTCTTCCTTTCTATCTAGATTTTCTTCTTTTTGCATAATTCTTGATTCTTGTTTTTGTACTTCGCCTCTTCTTTCTCTAATCTCTTGTTCTAAATCTTGTCTTTCTTGCATAATTTGTTCTTTTGCTTTAAAAATTTCTTCTTTTTTAATATTCTCTGCTTCTTTATTTGCAAGTTCTAATATCTTTTTTGCTTCAGTTTCTGCACCTTTGATTTTAGATTCAGCTATTCTTTTTCTGATTAATACACCAACAGGTATAAATACAATAGCTGAGATTAGAATAGTGGCGATAACGATTATAATTTCCATAATCATACACCTCTTTCTTATATTTATTTTTCAATGTTCGATAATAATATATCTATCTTTTACTTTTATAATATATTAAACCTACTCTTTTATTTTATATGTATTATTGTAAACTGTCAAGGGATTAGGCAAAAAAATACCAGTTACTTAAAAAGTAACTGGTATCTTATATGTTATTATTTATTTTTCTTTTTACCAAATGTTATATCTTGGAATAAGAAATCTTTAAAATCTTGCCAAGTTAATTCTATATGTAAAAAGTCATTTAAATCATCTTCGAATTTTTGTTGTGCTGGAGTTAATTCAACTTTTATTTCTTGAAATAAAAATGCTTTAACTTTTGGCCATACTCCTACTTTTGCTGGTAATGCAGAATTTGCTACAACATCTGTTTCTACTCCACCAAATATTTTTTCACTCATGATAGTTCGTCCTCCTCTTTCGTTTTATTCCTTTTCAGTATATTTATACTATATAATGTCGAATTTATCAATAGCTTATATGATTTTTATTGTTAAATCTTGGTTACAGAGTTGTTACATTTTTATTACATGCTTTCAATTTCTCCAGTCAAACCATCTTTATATGTATCTTTAATCTTTACATCAACTATTTCATTTTCAATTCCTTTTTTATCAGTTTTTACATATACATTTATATAATTGGTAGTATGTCCCTTTATAAATTCTCCTTCTCTTTCTTCTAATAAAACTGATACTACTTTTTCAATATATTTTTTATTATGTTCTATCTCTTTTTTATTAGATAATTCAAGCAATTTATTACTTCTTAATTCTTTAGTATTACCATCTATTTGGTTTTCCATAAGAGCAGCTTTTGTTCCTTTTCTTGGTGAATATTTAAATATATGCATTTTATAAAAATCTATTTTATCTAAGTATTGATAAGTCTCTAAAAATTCTTTTTTAGTTTCTCCTGGAAATCCCACTATAATATCTGTTGTTAAAGCTACATTTGGATAATTATTTTTAATTAAGTTTGTACAATTTTCAAATTCTTTAGTAGTATATCTTCTATTCATTCTTTTTAAAGTTTCATCACATCCACTTTGCAAAGATAAATGAAAATGGTCACATATTTTCTCTAATTTCACTAGTTCTTTAATAAATTTTTCATCTATTAAAGTTGGTTCTATGGAACCTAAACGAATTCTTTTAATTCCTTCAATTTTATTAATCTCTTTTAATAAATCTATTAAACCAATATCTTCTTTAAAGTCTTTTCCATATGATGCAATATGTATTCCTGTTATAACAACTTCTTTAATTCCTTGTTTTGATATTTCAGTTATTTCATTTATTATTTCCTGTACACTTCTACTTCTAACTCTTCCTCTTGCATATGGTATTATACAGTAAGAACAAAATCTGTCACAGCCATCTTGAACTTTTACAACTGCTCTTGTTTTTTCTGTATATGCTGCTACTTCAAATTCAACAACATATTTTTCTTTCATTATATCTGATACTATATTTTCTTTTTTATTTGTTTTTATAAAATTTTCTACTGTTTTAACTACATCTTTCTTTTCAATATTTCCAATTACAACATCAATATCTTCTATTTTATCTAATTCGTCTTTAGCAACTTGTGCATAGCATCCAGTAACTGCTAATATTGCAGACTTATTTATGTCTTTTACTCTTCTTATAATCTGTCTTGATTTTCTATCAGACATATTTGTTACTGTGCATGTATTTATAATATATATATCTGCTTTTTCTTCAAATTCTACTATCTCATATCCATTCTCTATAAATTTTTGTCTCATTGCATTTGTCTCATATTGATTAACTTTACAACCGCAATGTGTAAAATGCTACTTTTTTATTTTCCATACTATTGTTACCTTTCATATTTTATTAAATAAAAGTTGGAAATTATTTTATAACCTCCAACCTCTAGCTTTAATTACAATCTTCTTTTTCCATCTAGTGAATCTAAATTGTCTAATGCTTTTCCTGTTCCTAGTGCCACACAAGATACGCTATCTTGTGCTATCATAACATTTATTCCTGTTTTTTCTTGTAAAAGTTTGTCAAGTCCATCAACTAAGCATCCTCCACCAGTCATATAAATTCCTTTATCACTTATATCTGCTGCTAGTTCTGGAGGAGTTTTTTCTAATACTGAATGAACTGCATCAACAATCATCATTGCAGGCTCTGTTAATGCCTCCATCATTTCACTTGAATGAATTGTTATTGTTTTAGGAAGACCTGTTATTAAATCTCTTCCTCTAATATCCATTTCCATATCTTGAATTTTAGGATACACACAACCAATATTTACTTTTAAATCTTCTGCTGTTCTTTCTCCTATCATAACATTATGTTTTTTCTTTATATATTTTACAATGTATTCATCAAATTTATCTCCTGCAATTTTTAATGAAGTACTTACAACAGATCCACCAAGTGAAATAACTGCTACATCTGTAGTTCCTCCACCTATATCTACAATCATATTTCCACAAGGTTTTGATATATCTATCCCTGCCCCAATAGCTGCTGCAATTGGTTCTTCTATTAAATATACCTTTCTTGCTCCTGCTTGAGATGCTGCATCTATAACAGCTTTTTTTTCAACTTCTGTTACCTGTGATGGTATACAAATCATAATTCTTGGCGCGAATATGAATTTGCCACATACTTTATTAATAAAATGCTTAAGCATTTTTTCTGTTACAGTATAATCAGAAATAACACCATCTTTTAATGGTCTTGTTGCAACAATGTTTCCTGGTGTTCTACCAAGCATTCTTCTTGCTTCTTGTCCAACTGCTAATACTTCTTTTGTATTATTATCAACCGCAACAACAGAAGGCTCTCTTAATACAATTCCTTTGCCTTTTACATATGCTATAACTGTTGCAGTACCTAAATCTATTCCTATATCTTGCCCAAAACCAAACATCTATATCGTTCCTTTCTAGCTATATCCTTTATATTATTTCCCATTTTTTACAATTTCATTACAATTATATTACAGTTATAAAAAAATAGCAATAGGTTTTATAAAGTAAAAAAATTTTTTTGATTTATTGATAAATACAAAAAAAGAAGAGCGACTCTTCTTTTTCATTTTATTTAATATTTACATCTTCTTGTTGCCATTTTAAGATTGGATATCCTTGATTTGTATTTTTAATATCTTCTAGCCATATATCATTTTTATATGTTTCTGTTTGCTTTAACTGATCATCTATATTTGATTTTATTTTTAGCTTTTCTATTGTTACTTCTTGCTTTTTATAATTATTTTCTTTTATAACTGTTCCAAAACTATGTCCTATAATTTCTTCATTACTTACATTTCCTATATTATAGCAATTATATATATGTGTAATACCTCCATCATATGACGCTTCACCAATTATTCCTGCACCTAATTCTCCCCCTGTAACAGTACCAACATTATAGCAATTATATATATATGCTCTACTAGCACTTCCATTACCACCAGCATATCCGACTATTCCGCCTGTACACTTAACTTTAGAAGAAACCATACCAAAATTTACACATTCAAAGATGTATCCAGAAGCATTATAATATCCATGAAGTCCAGCAATTCCTCCAACTGCTTGTCCGTCACTATGAACATTTCCAAAATTAGCACTTCTACCAATCATTCCTCTATTATTACCAACAATTCCTCCGAACATGGTACGAATTTGAATGTACATTCACATAATTGGTACATTTATCTATAAGTCCATTATTAACAGCTACTATTCCTGCACAGTTGCTACCTCCTGAAATTGTTCCTCTTACTTTTAATTTTTTTACTTTTCCTGTTGTTCCAACACTTCCAAATAAAGCCTGATCTGAAGCAGTAGAATTAATATAAATATTGCTTATTTCCTTATTGTTTCCTTCAAACGTTCCTTTAAATTGATTTAATTCTGTTCCTATTGGTGTCCAACTAATATCCTTTTGTACTGTTCCATCCACTTGATAACACACATCTTTTAGGTCTAAGTCACTTGCTAAATTTACTGTTTTTCCTTCATATGACCCTCCTTTGTTTACTATTCCTGCAAATTGAACTAAATCTTCTACTGTATATATAACTATATCTTTTTGTATACCTAATACTTTTACATTCTTTAATTTATAGTCATCCTTTATATCTTTTACATATATATTATATGTTCCATTATCTTCTATATTTTTTATTACTGTATACGTCCCATTATTATTAGTTGCAGATATATTTTCACCATTTACTGTTATTATACTAAGTTCTACTTCTGAAGTTATTGTTAATGTTATAGTACCTTTTTTGAAATCTTCTGTATATTCTATAACTGAAGCTATATTTATATTATTACTTTCTTTACCTTTTCCCAAGGATGCAACTATTTTAGGAACACTTCTATCTATGTTAAATTGCCATCCATCTACTATTGCTAAATCACCACTAATATTCATATTGTTTTCCATTATTCTATTGTCAATATATTCTTTCTCATTATAATTAGGATTTGTAAATTTATCTGCTTGTAAGCTTACAAGTACTGTTTCTAGTTTTTCCCTTGCTCCTGCTTCATCATATTTTTCTCCTGCTTCTTTTGCTGTTTTAAATAACCCATTATCTCCTAATATTAAACTTATTGTTACCCCTGCTAATATTAAAAGAATTATTATTGTTATTATTAATGCTATTAACGTAATACCCTTTTGGGTTTCCCAATATGTATCTTTTACCTTGTTTTTACTGTTAAATATCAATTTATCTTTCTTCATTTGTTCCTCCTATGTTTAGTATAATCTTTGCTTATGTTTTTATACATATTTTTAGTCTAAATTTTGGCATAATATCAGTGTAGTATTAAAATCTATCTCTTACAATATGTCTACATATTATAATAACAGATATTATCTGTCAACATATGTTATCTATTTTTATTAAATTTAAATCATATAGTCAAATTCTGTTCTTATCTTGCATTATTCAATTACATCAACTGCATTACTTTTTTCTAATCCTTCTAGATTATAATAAGACTCTGGGATTTTCCCTACAATAATGTTTTCAGCAATTAATACTTGGTTTGATATTCCCTCTTCAAATATAGTATATGGTGTTAATATGTTTACCTTACAATCTACTTGTAAATAAATTCTATGTATTGTTTGATTTATTCCAGCTGATCTAAATTCACTTCTTAAATCTGTTTCTACATTCCCTACAGTAGAAAGAGTAATTGGAATTATAGGACCTCTTCCTGAAAATATTTTTGTACCTGTAAAACTTCCAAGACGTATTCCAACTTGCTCCTTTTCTACCTTATCAAGTCTTTTTTGTATCTTCTCGGCCACATCTGATATTATAAGATTAATCGGTGTAATGTTAGATTTTATCATGGTTATACTATCATTTGAATCTTTATATATTGTAACTAAATCCTCATATTTATAATTACTTATTATTTTAGTAGATTCTTCATTACAAATAATAGTTGCTACGCTTTTTGCCTTATCTTTACAAAGTGTTTCAAAAATTGGTGTTATACCATTAATAGCCATAGTAAAGGTTACTATGGCTATACTTAGAATTGTAATAAATTTTACTAATCTTTTATTTTTATTGTTCTGCATTTTTGGAATTTGAAATTTTTTGTATACTACCTTAGGTAATTTTATTCTCTTTCTAGAATATATCATATCCATACTTAAATCATTCCTTTATGGTATATGTTATGCAATTTCCTCTTGTCTTGTGTATGTGTATTTAGGAATAAATAATTGTTGTCCTGGATAAATTTTATTTACATCTTCAATATTGTTTACTCTTGCTATATCTTGAACTGTACTTCTAAATTTTTTAGCAATTGCCCATAATGTATCTCCAGGTTTTACAAAATATATTACCATACTATATATTTGTCTATCTCTTGTTTCATCAATATTAACTTCATCTATGATATTTATTTTTGTGGTATTTGACATATTTAATTTAAATTCTAAGTCAATTTTAGTTTCTATTTGTCCATCTGACGCAACAACAAAATCTTGATTTACTATTTCTAGTTCTGTTTCTATACTCATATTTTGAGATATCTCTGCAGAATCTACATTGAAGTTAAAAGGTAATCTCATTTGTTTTACATTAATTCCCATAGTATTACTAGCTGCAAAAATAAAGTTTAGTTCAAGTTCTCCTTCATACATAACTCTACCTTTTGTTACATTTTTACTTAATATAACAGGTTTTGTTTCTACATCATATATTTCATTTCCTTGAATTTCTGGCAGCATAATTTTTTCTCTTATATTACACATATTCTTTATTTCACACTTATTTGACATTGTATTTACACATCTTTGATTAAATCCTAAGCATTCACTTGGGCTATATAAATCTTCAATAACATTTATATCTTTATTTTCATATACTCTAGCATAAAGTTCTACTTCTATTTCTACATATATTGAGTGTTCTTCTACTGGATTTGGCTTTATCAGCATATTTTTTAATTTGTATTTCATATCACATATATTAGATTCATCTATATTTTCAATATCTACAAATCCCATTACTGGAATTTTGTTTTCTACTACTTTAATTCTATTATCTTCTGTAAGATACATCATTTTAACTAAAACATCTGCTTTACCTAATACTTTGTTATAACTTATTTTTATATCCCTATTTACTATAGATAAATCTACTTTTAATATCTCTGCAAGATTATCAATATTTTCTATTACTATGGTATCTTTTGCATTTGTTTTTGAACATCCTTCTCCTACTAACGAATTTACCTTTAAATTCGATTCTAGAACTTGCACATCTTTTATATTATTAATTTGTCTTATGATATCTACATTTTCATTTGAATAAACGTTCATTTCAAATTGTAGGGTTGCTTTAACATTAATTTTTCTTCCATTTAAAATTTTACATTCGATAGATTTAATTGTTACATTTTCATCTAGACTCATATCACCGTGTGCAACCTTCAAACTCTAAAACTTGACTAAAATCAATATTAGTATTTAAACTTCTTGTAGCTTCATCTTGATTATCTGCAAGATAAATTACATATACATTTACATCACCGTCAATTTTTATTTTACCATCTAATACTTCTTTTTTATATATACATACATTTCCTGTAGTGCTTATTGTGTTTAATATATCAGGTTTCACATCTGGTACTATCATATCACCTTCTACTACTATTGTTTCAGTTTTTTGTCCCACAATTTTATTTAATACAAATTTCTCCTTTGTCACATCTACTTGCATTGTTAATTCCTCCTCTTTTTTTATTTAGTTTATAGTAATGTATATTAAGGGGACAAAAAAAAATTCCTATTATTTAGGAATTTTTTAAAATAATGAATAATTTAAAAGAATCTAGCTAAGCTAGATTCTTTTCTAATTACAAATTTTTATGCTTTTTAGTTTCTACTGGTGGTGGTACAATTGGATTAAAATTCTCACCATCAAATAAGCTTACTTCTACTGTTCTTGTTAATACATCAGTATAACTATATGTAACATTTCTATCATTTTCATCATATTTAACTATAAATAAGTTAGGATATGCTTTTTCTATTGTGGCCTCTTTTTCAAAATATTTACTTCTTCCTAGTGTTCCTTTTACCATTATTTTTTGTCCTATGTTTTCTGTAATGTCTGTCTTTAAATTTGTGATATCATCTCTGTAAATCATTTTATCACCCACTTCATTATTATGTCGTGATTATATCATCTCTGTAGTAAAATGTCAAAAAAGAGCTTCTTGTGTAATTGTACGTTTTTGCTTTGATTTCAAGTGTTTCGCGTTTATATTACATTTGTGTTACATTAATATTACGGTAATGTTGCAAGATTGGTTTGTATAAGAAATAATAGCTTAAATTCGGCATTTTTATTAATGCCTTTAAATATAAAAGTTACACAATATGCTGCCCAGATTTCATATCATGTAACTTATATTTTTTAGCTTTTTTTCTTGCCACGTGCTCCTATTCCATTTATTCCTTTAGTTCCATCTCTTAATTCATCTGCAATATCATTTATTGTAATATATTTATACTCTTCTGTTGTTGCTACTTTTTCTGCAACTACTAATGGATCTAGAAAATCAATTAATACTCTTGCTGGTGAAGAAGCAAAATTGGCTCCTGCAGCAACTAATGCTTCATAATAGCTTTGACATGCACCTGCAAATATTACTAAATCTTTTCCTGTTTTATTTACCCACTTTTTTGCTTCTTTAACCGTATTTATAAAATATTTTGAGTTTCTATAATTATATATATCATTATAACCTGTTCCATTTCTTATCATACCATCATGTCCTGTTATTACTAAAATATCTGGATTATATCTATTTAATAAATCCATTACTACATACTCTTGTCTATTTTCTGGTACATTTCTTACAACTGCTTCTAATCCAAGTTTTCTATAATATTTTATAGATTTATCTGTATAACGTTTATCTCCATCTAGGTGCAATATTTTTCCATTTTTCTTTTCTTCGCTTCTCCCGAGAAAAATTCTGTCTTCTATTTTATTATTATTTATATTTCTTCTTGAACATCTTTTTACTTTATCCTCACACTTATCTTCTAGATTCCTTATATGATTTCGCACTTGTTTTTTTTCTATAAGTTCTAAATCTTCAATATCCGCATCTGCCTCAATACGAAGAATAAGTCCTTTTAAAATTGCAACTTTTTTTCCATCTTTACGTTTTACTATATTTTTTACGGTAAATAGTATATCTTTTCCATAAGAAATTCTACCAACAATATCACCTTTTTTTATTTTATACATAAGCATCACCTCTAAATTCAAAGTTGCTCTCTATATATTATGTCGAATTTTAGATTTTGGTGAAAAAATAAGTATAGAATTTCTTCTATACTTATTTTTCTTCTTGTTCGCTTTGTTCTTGATATTGTCTATATCTTTCCTTTACTTTCTCTAAGTCTAATCTTTTTTCGTCTGCTGCTTGTACACTAGATAATAATATTGTATCTCCTGCATTTTCTCTTTCATGTTCAGCTCTATTTCTTTCTATTGCAGCTCTCGCCTCATCTGTTAAGTCATTTTCTACAAACCTTTTATACTTTGAATGCAATATAGCTAAATATTCTTGATCTGTATGTGTTTCCCTTCCTTTATATATATCTTTTGCACGTAATTTTGCAATTTGTTGTGATATTTCTATTTTCTTACGTTCTTCTATCTCCTCTTGTGTAATTGGCTCAATTCCATACTCTACACCTTTAACTATTCTTTCTTTTATTAATCTCATATATGTTTCATAGCACTTTTTATTTGTAAATGTATTTATATAATTTATTACTTGTTGGATTAAAGTATCCTCTCTACTTTTAGTCGAGTCAAAGGATACTACCCTTTCATTTTGATTTTCTGATTTTATTGGATATGTATATGTAAGTGACTTGGTAGGAATTTTTTCTGGATTATTATAATAATATTCTAATAGTTTTCTATATATTAATTGTTGTCTCTCTTTATTATCCCCTGTTAATAATCCTCTTTTTCCATCTTCTGCTATAAAATAAACTATACTTTCATATTTTTTTCTTAATTGTTTACATTTCTTTAATGCTTCATTATCATCATCAATTCTTCCTTTTTGAACTGCTTCATTTGCTATATCTTCAACTATTTCACTAATTCTCTCTCCAGAAGTTTTTTTATCATAAGCTTGTAATTCTTCTTCACCTTCTTTAAATACTATATATTTTCTAATCTCATCATAATCTTTATTTCTATATTCTATTTTATCAGTTTGTCTTACTATTTGTGATACTAAATCATCAGGAACTTCTGGAACCCTACTAATACTATGTGCTAAAATTCCAGTTATCATTTTTTTAGTATTAATTTTATCAAATGCTTCTGGGTTTTGTTCTATTATTTTCATAAATTCCATAGCACTTTGTTCATTATGTTCAAAACTTAACTTTCCTTTAAATCCTTCTGTATGTCCTTGTTGTTCTTCATACTCTGCACCAAAACATTTCACTCTCTCTTGTATTATTTTAGCTATTGCATCTTCATCTGTAATAGATTGCATAAATTCATTTAGTGCCGCTTCCCCATTATGTCCAAATGGAGTATGACCTAAATCATGAGCTAATGCTGTGATTTCTGCCTCTAATTCTGCTTTTTGCTTATTCAATTTATATGTTTCTGTCACAGAAATTGCCTCAATAGAGCACAACTCATAAATCCTTCCTACTATTCTCTTAGTTATTCTTGCTACATTTTTTGTATGGTCTAGTCTAGACCTTAATTCACCATCAATCTTCTTTTCAATCATTTGAGTTTTTCCATCTAATAATTTATACACTGATGATGATAAAATTGCTTTTTTCAAATTCCTTAGTTGTTTTATTTGTTCTTTTACATAATCAATATCTTCTTCTAATTCAATATTTAACTTATCTTTATATATTAACATAGGATCCCTCCATTTACATAACTAATTATATTTTACCATTTTTTGTATATTAATGCAACCTCTTTATAAATAAAGTTTTTTTACTATTTTTGCTTGTATATATTATATTTTTATGTTATAGTTATTTATGGCTTTAAAAAAAGCTATGATTTTAATTAATTTAAGACTATTTCCTTCTTTTTAGAATGGGTCAATGTGTCAAAGAACTGGTTAAATTCAAATATCTAAGAAGGAGGTCTATATAAATGGAAGAATTACAAGACAAAACTTTAGTATGTAAAGATTGTGGTGCTGAATTTGTTTTTACAGCTGGTGAACAACAATTCTATGCTGAAAAAGGATTTACAAACGAACCACAAAGATGTCCAGCTTGTAGAAAAGCTAGAAAACAACAAAGAAATAACTTTAATAACTAAGAAAAAAACCAACTCGTAGTTTATGAGTTGGCTTTTTTGTTTTATTTTCATTAATTTTGAGAACTAACTTTTATCCTACAAAATGCTCTTTATCATGACTATACTTTAGCTTAGTTGCCATTCCTCCTCTGATGTGTCTTTCTGCTTTGTTCTCATCTAATATTTTCCTTACTTCTATTGCAAGAATAGGGTTTATCTTTTGTAATCTTTCAGATACATCTTTGTGTACTGTACTTTTACTAATACCAAATTTTTTAGCCGCTCCTCTTACTGTATCTCCACTATCTATTATATAATGTGCTAAATTTATCGCACGCTCTTCTATGTACACCTTACCCAAAAAAAGACCCCCTTATAATGAATACGCTGTTTTGTACATTGTATTCATATAAGAAGAGTATTAGAACTTTTCTTTTTTATTTATATTATACTCTTTTTCAAAGTATATTTGTTTCAAGCCTTATACTAATTCTATTGTTTTTATTAGTAATTAATCCTCCTTTTAATACTGTATTGACAAAAGATATTAGCTAAATTATAATGCTATTATAATTTGATTAATATGTTTCAGAAAGGAATTTTTATGAATAATAAATTAGAACTAGTTGCAGATTTTTATGAATTTACAATGTCAAATGGATTTTTTGTAAAGCATATGAATAATAAAATTGCATATTTTGATGTGTTTTTTAGGAAAATACCAGATAATGGAGGCTATGTTATAGTAGCTGGATTAGAACAAGTTATTGATTATATTAAAAACCTAAAGTTTGATAATGATGATATTGATTATTTAAGAAAACAAAATAAATTTTCAGAAGATTTCTTAAATTATTTAAAAAACTTTAAGTTTACAGGTGATATATGGGCAATACCTGAAGGAACTATTGTATTTCCTAACGAGCCTTTAATTACTGTTAGAGCTCCAATAGTTGAAGCTCAAATACTAGAAACTATGCTTTTACTTACAATTAACCATCAAAGTTTAATTGCAACTAAAACTAGTAGGATTGTAAATGCTGCGAAAAATATTCCTGTTATGGAATTTGGTGCAAGACGTGCACATGGAATTAATGCTGCTGTTTTAGGTGCAAGAGCCTCGATTATAGGTGGAGCTGTTGGTACTTCTTGCACTCTTTCTGCTATGGAATTTGATGTTACTGCAAGTGGAACTATGGCACATAGTTGGGTCCAAAGTTTTGATAGTGAATATGAGGCGTTTAAGGCTTACGCTGAATTATATCCTAATGATTGCACTCTTTTAATAGATACTTACAACACTATTGAAAGTGGCTTGCCTAACGCTATTAAAATTTTTGATGATGTTTTAGAACCACTTGGAATTAGACCAAAAGCTGTAAGGTTAGATAGTGGTGATTTAGCTTATCTTTCTAAAAAGGTAAGAAAAATACTAGATGAACATGGTTACAAAGATTGTAAAATTTGTGCCACAAATTCTTTAGATGAGTATTTAATTACTTCTTTATTAAAACAAGATGCAAAAATAGATAGTTTTGGTGTTGGAGAAAATTTAATTACTGCTAAAAGTGAACCTGTATTTGGAGGAGTTTATAAATTAGTAGCTATTGAAGAAAATGAAGTTATTACGCCTAAAATTAAAATAAGTGAAAATTCTATAAAGGTAACTAATCCAAGTTTCAAAAAAGTTTATCGTTTTTATGATAAGAACAATAATAAAGCTTTGGCAGATGTCATAACTTTATATGATGAAATAATACCAACTGATAATTATACAATATTTGATCCTCAAGACCCTTGGAAAAAGAAAACTCTTACAAATTATATTGTAAGGCCACTTCAAGAGAAAATTTTTGAGAATGGAAAATTGATTTACCAAAGTCCTTGTTTAAAAGAAATTGCAAAATATGCAAAAAGAGAATTAGATACAATGTGGGAGGAAATAAAGAGATTAGAAAACCCACATGAATACTATGTAGATTTATCAGAAAAACTTTGGAATTTAAAGCATAATATGCTAAACGATATCAAAAAATAGAATATAAATTATAAGAGGCTGTAGTTTTCTACAACCTCTTATATGTTGGTATTGGTTTTCTTTTATGTTCTGATATTTTTTCTTTTCTCTTTATTATTTCTAATGCTTTTTCCTCTGTTTTTCCTGTTTCTATGTATTCTGCTATTTGTGCGTATGTTACTCCCATTTTTTCTTCATCTGTTTGTCCCCCTAATCCATCATTAGGTGCTTTATTAATTATTTTTTCTGGTACTCCTAAGTATTTTCCTATTTGTAATACTTCTTCTACAGTAAACTCTCCTATCGGATTAAAGTCACTTGCACTATCTCCCCATTTTGTTGTATACCCAACTACTCTTTCACATTTGTTTCCTGTTCCAGCTACTAAATAATTTAAATTTTGTGCTATATAATATAGCGTTGTCATTCTTAATCGTGGTTTTGCATTCACTTTGGCTTCTCTTGCTCTACACTCTTCTTTTTTAGTCACTACTTTATCTATTTCTTTTTCTAAAATATTATAAGTTCCGCGTTAAATCAACTTTTAATAGTGGTACATTAAAGGTATCTGATACTAATTTTGCATCCTCTATATCAGCATTTATGCTGTTACAAGGCATTGCTACTGTTATAACTTTTTCTTTTCCTAATGCCCTTTCCATTAATGCTATTACTGTTGCAGAATCCTTACCTCCACTATTTCCTATAACAACTCCTTCTGCTTTTGTTTCTTCTACATACGCTTTTATCCATTTTGTAATTTCCTCTACTTCTTTTTGTATATCTTTTATCATATAATCCCTTCCATCACTAAAATCTTTTTATATATATAAATTATTTTCATTTATATATTCAAATATCTCATCTGGCAGTATATATCTAGTACTTTTTCGTTTCTTTATTTGTGAACGTATATAGCTTGAACTAATGTTACTTTTTATTTTTTCATCTAGCTTATTAATATTTTCTTTATACATTTTTAATAATTCATTTTGATTTATTATATCTTCTATTTTATCTTGATTTCTTTCCATTACAATAACTTTATATTTAGAAAGTAATTCTTCTGCCTTTTTCCATGTATGAAGTTCTTTTAAATTATCACTTCCTATTAAAAACCATATTTCCTTATTAGGAAATTGTTTTTCTGTTTCTATTAACGTTTCTATTGTATATAAAGAACGTTCTCCATTCATATCAATATCAGATAGTACAAATTTACTATTTTTTTCTATTACTAATTTTAACATATTATACCTATGTTTATTTTCTTCTAATCCGTCTTTTTCATATTTCTTATTTACAGGAACAAATACTATCTTTTCCACTTCTTCATATTGATTTAAAACTTGTTCAGCAATGGAAAAGTGAGAATTATGTGGTGGATTAAATGATCCTCCAAATACTACTATTGAATTCTTTTCTTTCAATTTTCTCACTTCCTTTTGATATAATCAATATGTTATTATTTTATTTATAATATATAATTTGTCAATAGTTTTTTAAATTTTTTTATTAATATGCGAGGAAGGGAGTAAAACTCTTTACTCCCCTCCTCTAGAAAATCTCTTTGACCCGGAATCAGAAAATGATATCTTCCTTGTTCCAGCCGTCATACAACTTGCAGTCCGGCCTTAATACAAAATACTTTGAGGTTTCTTTTTCTGTTTTTCCTTCATTCATACAGTCTTCATCGATAACAACCGAGATGCCATTTACTGAATACTGATCATAGCCATAGGGTAATTTTCCAATCAGCCTTCCTCCGCATTTTACATAATGGCGTAAAATTTGAAAGAATTCTTCATCTACTTCATTATCCTTTATCCACCGGCTCTGTTCATTATCTCCATCTGTATAAAATTTCCGGAAAGTTACTTGGTCTGCGCCAAGATCTTTCGCCCTCGAAAATATTTTTTGACACATTTCCATGTAGGAAGACCCATGTGTACTTCTTAGCATTTCCTTACTCATATTCAGGCTAAGACGCAACGTGAAATCATACTCTTTTGCTGTTGCACACACTTCGGGTATGTTTACGTGCATTTCCCGTGGCATCCCTACAATTTCTGCATTTTTTTCACTATCTAAACTAGACAGCGAAAGGGACAGAACGCTTACCCCTACTGTATTCCGCAAAAATCTTGCATAGGGCCTATCAAAACCCACAGCGGAAGTCTGGATTTCAATCCAGTTAAATGCACTACATCCTCTTTGCGGCAACACATACCTGTTTATAAGCGCAAGTGTCTGCAAAAAGTGACGATTCTGAAGCGGTTCGATGTCGCCTGTAATCATCATGATGTTGGCATCATTTTCTTTGGCGAAAATCACCCTTTTGACATAATCATCAAAATAAAGATCATAAAAAGGGAGATTTTCATCCATCTGGTTCTTGTAGTTATCTGTGTGCATACATGATACGCAAAATTTGCAATGGTTAATGCATCTCTTGCCAGGTACACAGATACTTAAACTTTGGGCATTCCGTTTCATATTAATTTCCTCCTTACCAAAAATGGTAAAATACTATTTATGAGTAGCCTCACACAATAATATTTTACCATGTATTTACATAATTTTCAAGTCTTTGCATCTTCGTTTGTAAAAGTAGTAATAATATATAATTATTTTTCTAAAATAACATTTGCTAAATCTTCTAGCTCTTTTTTAGATGTATCGTTCATTCTTGATTTTATTGTTACAAGTGGATCGCAAATTTTCAAATCCTTCATTTGTTCTAATATATTCTTCATATATTTTCCAGCACTTGGTGCCCAACTTCCATTTTCTATTATTCCTACTTTACGGTTTTGATAATTCTTTCCCTGTAGAAGATGTAAAAATTGTTCCATTGGAGGAAATACTCCTGCATTATAACTTGAGGCTGCAAATATTACTTTATCATAACGGAATGCATCTTCTACTGCTTCTGCCATATCCTCTCTTGTAAGATCTGCTAACACTACTTTTTTTGCACCTTTTTCTTCTAAAACTTTTGCTATATATTCTACTGCTTGTTTAGTATTTCCATAAATTGATGCATATGCTATAAATACACCCTCCTCTTCTGGTATATAACTACTCCAAATATTATATTTTTCTATATAATATCCTAAATTTTCCTTTAATATTGGTCCATGTAATGGACATATCATTTTTATATCTAACCCTGAAGCTTTCTTTAGTAAGCTTTGTACTGGCGCTCCATACTTTCCTACTATATTAAAATAGTATCTACGTGCCTCACATAACCAATCTTCATCTACATCAAGTGCGCCAAATTTTCCAAATCCATCTGCTGAAAACAATATTTTTTCAGTTTGTTCATAGGTCACCATTACTTCTGGCCAGTGTACCATTGGTGCCATAAAAAATTGTAATGTATGCTTACCTATATTTAATGTGTCTGCTTCTTTAACTACTACTTTTCTTTCTTCTAAGTTTTCTATATCGAAAAATTGATTTATAAATGTAAAAGTTTTTTCATTTCCTACTATCTTCATTTCAGGATATTTACTGCTAAGTAAACCTATATTAAAAGCATGATCTGGCTCCATATGTGATACTACTAAGTAATCTACTTTTTCACCTTTTAGTTCTTCTTCTAGCTTTTTTATCCATTCCTCTGTTTTTCTTCTATCTATGGTATCCATTACTACATTTTTTTCGTCTTTTATAAGATAAGAATTGTATGAAATACCCTTTGGTACTACATATTGGCTTTCAAATAAATCTATTGTCTTGTCGTTTGCTCCAATGTATTTTACTGAATCTGTAATTATAATATCTTTCATTTTTCTACTATATGAATTTTTATATTCATATCTCCTTTCTTACTTGTTTTACACGACATACATTATATCATTATTTTTAAAATATTTCATCATTTCTTCTCTTAAAAATTTTTCTCCTTCATCTCTTATATAATCCTTGTACATATACTTTCCCTTTCCTCTTCCTGTCATTAATTCTTTATTAAATAAATCTATTGCATTTGGAAAAGCCTCAGTATTTATGGCTCTATGAACATAGCTATATGTCATAAATATTATTTCAAAAAATACTGTTTTCTTTACTTTTTCACTTAAGTTTTCATATAAATATTTTATTAGTTCAGCATATAGGCTTTTCCAATTATCTACTAGTATTACTGGTGCAATTAAAATTCCTAGCTTATAGCCAGCTTCTCCCAGTTTATTAATAGCTGCTACTCTGTTTTTTAATCTAGAGGTTCCAAACTCAACTTTATTTATTATTTCTTCAGGATTTACACTCATTCTTATTACTATTTTACCATTATGATTTAATGGTAAAATATCATCTACCATATCAAATTTTGTTGGGAAAGTTAGAGTCCCTTTATTTGTATTTGCAAAATTTTCAATTGTCCATACTAAGTTATTTGTAATAGTGTTTTCTAATATTAGGTCACTATTACTTCCAATCTCAAAAGTAAGATTTTTATCACTTTTTTCTGCCGTTTTTATTATCTTATCTAGCATTTCTTCTCTATTTACGAATAGTCTTAAATAAGCACATTTATTATAATTACATACTAAATAACAATACATACACATAGCAGTACAACCGAGAGGAAGTATATGGAACTAAAAAATCTGATGTTTTATGATTTTCCACAAATTTATGAGTTTTTCTTGTACCAATTATTAAATTTCTTTTCATATCTGGGAATTCTACATTTTGCTTTTTTCTCATTTCCTCAATATTATTATGGCTTTCAATGATAATTCTTGGAACATCACTATATTTTTCTAATAATTCTCTCCCAAGAATGTAATTTTCAATATCCTTTTCACAATATATAGCTTTTGGTTTAAACATTTTCATCACCCAAAATTATATTGTTCATTTTTGCTTAATTTATTCTATTGATTTGAAATTTTAAAAATAGCAGACTAAATTCGCCTGCCAATAGATTATTATTAATTTTTAATCAATAGTAGTAGAAGTTCTACCTGTTCCTACTACATTCTCTTGTAATGATCTCCATGTATTGCAACCAATTATTCCATCTACACTTAATCCTCTGCTTGCTTGATAATTTCTAACTGCTATACGAGTTTGATTACCAAATATTCCATCAAGTCCACCTGTAGGATATCCTAAAGTGTTTAAATCATCTTGAGCAATTAAAACATATACACTTAAACTACCTTGTTTTAAGGTTGGATATCCTCCTGATGTACATGCCGGTGGGCTTTGTCTTCTATCGAAATGTACCCAAGTAGGTGATATACTAACTGGTTCAACATAGCTCCACAAGCCAGAATTTTCTGCACTATATCTTAAATTTGCTCTTTTTTGATTAGTCCACATTTGTCCAACATCAAAAGCGGTTCCCGCATAATGTTGTGACTGATTACCATGTCCACCTTCCCATGATCTCTTAAAAGCATATCCAACTGGAATACTGGTTCCAAATATAAATCTTTGAGTATTCCAAGATGTCATTGTTCTTTTGGTAGTCCATAGTGTATTACTATTACTTGAGCCTCTAAATTCTTTTACAGTTAAGGTTCTGTTTGTATTATATGGCATGCTTTCAGAAAGTCCCCTATAATACGTTTCCATTCTATCTGTATCATTGTTATATACAATTATTTTAGCCATAATAAACCTCCTATTATATTTTATGAGCTTTAATTATGGCTTGTGAATTATTTATTTTTATTGTTACTTTATAACAAATATTATCTATTTTATATCCTTGTTCTTTAACCTCACCTTTTACACCATTTTTGCTATTTTTTTGATATATTACTTGATATTCAATATCTTCTTTGTTTGTATTAAACCAATTTATTATTTCTTGGACAGCTTTTGGTTTATAATATACCTGATAATAATCATTACCTTTTGATATATCTGGTACCACAGCTAAATTTTCATCTTCATAATAATGTTTATAAGAAACTTTCATTCCTAATTGTCTTGCAATTGCTCCTATAAAGTTACTATGTGGCAAATTACTTTCAGAATATATTCCTAACTGTTCTGCTATATCTGATGCTAAACAAAAATCTTTCTTGATCACTACATCTATCTTTGATCTAATTTCTTTTATTTGTTTTTTATTTTCATTTGCTACTAATTCAACTTTGTTTAGTTTCTTTTCATTTTCTTCTATTTGATTTAATGCAAGTCTCATAAAATCAAATATATTAGTTGGTGTTTCTACTATTTTTTTATATCTTTTTTCAACTTCTATAAAGTATTGTCTTATTCTTCTTCCATTCTCATTATTCTCTATCATAGATATTTCTTTCCCGAGTGTCTATTGTTAAATAATAGTCTATTTGTGGTCTTTCTAAATTTCCAACCTTCGTAAAATTACGAACCTTAATAAAGTCTCTATTTTCAATAAACTTATATTTTTCAATTCTATTCTTTATCCAGTCGGCATATTTTGTTTTTGTTGCTTCTCCTCTTAAAAAAATAAATAATTCTCTTGCATTAATCAATTTTTCTCCGCCCTCTTTTTCGTAAACTGACACTACTTCATCTTCTACTAATTTTAATTCATCCATAGGCATATTTCCTTTCATATTTAATTTAATTTTATTGGGTTATATAAAGATTTATAAAGATTAATTTTTGCTTTACTCTAAGTTGCTATTGATTTTAAATATGAGTGTATTATACTTATTATTTTTGTATATGTCAACAGTAAAATAAGGAGGTTATTATATAATACCAGTATATTCTTCCATAAAATAAACGTTAGTATAACTACTAACGTTTGCTTATTTTCTATTTTATATTATTCTTTAACCAATCTAATATAAAGTAATATACCTCATCTTTATTAATTTCATTTAACATCTCGTGTCTTCCATTTTTAAATAAACGTATTTTTACATTATCAAGACCTGCTTTAATTAACATATTATAAACACGAATAACTCCTTTAGAATTTTCTCCTACTGGATCCTTATCTCCTGAAAATATTAATATTGGTACATTTAAAGTTTTATTTATATTCTTTTGCTTTGATAAATAATATGTTCCTTTAAGTAAATCATAGTAAGCTACTACAGTAAAATTATGACCACATTTAGAATCTTTTTGATATTTATCAACTTGTTCATAATCACTTGTTGTCCAATCTGCTTTTGTTCTATTTGGTTTAAATTTTTTATTAAATGAACCTGTTACTAAATACTCTAATAATTTACTTTTGTATCTTTTTCCTCTAAATAGCATAATAAATTTTGTAAGTAACATTCCTGCTAATAATCCAGTTTTTTTACCACTTGTTCCTGAAATTATACATCCATTTATATTGTCTTTATATTTTGTTAAATATGTTCTAACTAATAATGATCCCATACTGTGTCCCATTATTACATATGGAAGTGTTGGATATTCATTTTTTATTTTATTTTGAAGTATATGAATATCTTCTACTAATTTATCCCATCCATTAGTATCTGCAAAATATCCAAAGTCCTCTTCATTCTCTACTGTATTACCATGTCCTAAGTGGTCATGTCCAACTACAATATAACCACATTCTGCAAGAACATTTGCAAAATCATCATATCTTCCAATGTGTTCTTGCATACCGTGAACAAGCTGTATAACAGCTTTATATTCTTTTACATTATCATTAATCCACATTCTTGCGTACACATCTTTTCCTGTACACGATTTAAACTTAAATTCTTTATCCATTACTCTTTCCTTTTCATTTTTTAATTATCATACCCTTTTGCTTGTAAGGCTATACTCATTTCATCTACTCTTTTAAAGCAATTTGTTAAATATGGTACGAATATGCAAAGACTATATTTTTTTATGTTTCTAATTTTAGGATAGTATCCTTTTGCCATTTGTGCTTGTTTTATTTGTATATACTCATTTTTAAGTATCGGCATAAAACTTATCCCTATTCCAACCATTAGGCTCATATCTTTTGTATTTACACCAAATATTTTAAGTGGATATAATAAGTTTGTTATACCATATACTATATCCATTGGCTTTGTTGTAAGTGTTAGTATTAAAGTGAATATTATCATTATGAATATTCTGTACGCTATCATAAATGAATATATAACATCCGAAAATAATAGATTTATCACAAAGGTTATTACTACAAAATATATTGAATTTACTATTGCTTTTATATAGTTTATTAGTTTTATTCTTGATAAAACTAACATGGCTATTGATATTATTAAAACTATATTTAAAGTAAAATAGTCCTTTATAGTAAATATATATACAGAAATAGCTATTAGAAAAATAAGTTTTACTGTACTATTTAGTTTGTGTATTATAGATTTTCCTTCTATATAGTTTAACATTATACTCTCCCCGCTATTTCATTTATAATAGCATCAATATCAAAATTATTTTTTACTATACTAATTCCTTTTTTGTTTAGCCCATCAATTAATCTAACCACTTCTGGAATTTCTAAGCCAATACCTTTAAACTTTTCTATATTTTCTATAATTGTATTAGGAGTACATTCAAAGGCAAGTTCTCCTTTATTAAGCGCTATGATTCTATCAGCACTTAGTATTTCTTGTATTACATTTGTTATATAGATTATAGTAATTCCATATTCCTGCTTTAATTTCTTTATGGTTTCTATTAATTTCTTTTTACTTACTGGGTCAAGCATTGCAGTAGGTTCGTCTAGTACTAAATATTTGGGTCTTAGTGCTAACATTTCTGCAACTGCTATCCTTTGCTTTTGTCCCATTGAAAGTGCATAAATGTCTCTATTTCTATATTCAAGCATTCCCACTGCTTGTAATGCTTCATCAATTCTTTTATCTATCTCGGCTTTATCAAAATCAAAGTTTTCAAGCATAAATTTCATATCGTCTTCAATCCCTGAAAATACTAATTGATTTTCTGGATTTTGAAATACTACTCCTACTTTTTTTCGAAGGTTTTTCATTTCTTTTTTATTGCTAGTAGAAATATCGTCTATTGTAACTTCTCCATTTTTAGGTATAACTAGTCCAGAAATTAATTTTATTAAACTAGATTTTCCTGAACCATTTACACCTATAATTGAAATGAATTCTCCTTCATTTATTTCTAGTGAAATATTATTTATAGCTTTATTTGCTTTATAACTATAAGTTACATTGTCTACCTTAATCATTAATCATTATCATCCTTTAAAAATTTATTAACTGCTGGTTTAATTACTTTTATTATTGGAAACATTGTTATAACTTGAATTGGTACCATTATTATTTCTTTAACCAATCTTGCTCCTGCTATTACAAAGAAAGCTTTATCTTGTGTTATTGATATCCAAAAGGTGTTTAAAACTCCATTTACTAAAATTTGATTTATTACTGCTGCACATATTAATCTAATTATTATCTGTTTATTTGATAATTCTTCTTTATATATTTTGTGTAATATAACTCCATAAACTATACCATTTAGAAGTGCTGTTATTGTATATCCTACAAAGTAAGAACCAAATGGAAATAATGTAGCACCTATAAGGTCTGCAAGTACAAGTATTACTGCATTATATATTGGTCCTAGTAACATTCCCCCAAGATATGCTGGTATATAAGAAAATCCTATTTTATACCCTGGTAATTTAACAGCTAAAAATCTTGATAAAATTACTGTCATTGCGATAAATATTCCTGCAAGTACTATTTTTTTTGTTTTTTTCATAATAAAAAATCCCCTTTCTTTTAAGTAAAACAATTCCGCATACTTATAAGAAAGAAGATTATATCTCCTTTATTAAAAACAGCGGAATGCAAAAATAAATATGCGATACTCTCTTGCCCTAATAACAACTTCCCGTCTATTAGGTCTTAACAATTTATTTTTTACTCTATTTTTATTTTAACTATTATCTATATTACAACTTTTTTCATTATTCGTCAATATATTTAATGTACTTTGTATTTTTTCTGCATATTATTTGTTATTTTATATGCAGAATGTCATATTCTATATGCAGTTTGTATCAATAATATTTATATTGTACCTTTATTGTAGAAATAATATTATTTAAAAATTGGGTTGTAATTTTCTGGAAATAAGTATACAATATCATTAGTTTTAATAATACTTCATAGGAGGAATTTTATGCAAGAAATATCCAAAAGTAAATTATATGAAATTGATAAAGTGGCAAATTTTAAAGAATTACTTAATCGTTCTTCTAATTTATATCCTAATAAGGTTGCATTTACATATAAATTAAATCCAAAATCTAATCAATATATTACTCATACATATACTGAACTTAAAGAGGATGTAAAAAATTTAGGAACAGCTCTTATAGATTTAGGTTTATCTGGAAAAAGAATTGCAATTATTGCACCAAATCGTTATGAGTGGTGTGTTAGTTATCTTAGTGTTACTACCTCTCGGTATGATAGTTGTTCCACTTGATAAAGCTTTACCAGACAATGAAATTGAAGCTTCAGTTATTCGTGCTCAAGTTGATGCTATCATTTTTGATAAAAAATATTTAAAGCTTTTTCAAAATATGAAAGATAGACCAGATATTACTTTAAAGCATTTTATTTGTATGGATTTAGAAAATGCTGATAATGGAATTTTATCACTAAAAAATCTTATGTCCTTTGGAAAAGAACTTATAGAAGGTGGAAACACTAGTTATGATAATGTAAAGATTGATGAAAATGGAATGACTATTATGCTTTTTACCTCAGGTACCACTTCTCTTGCTAAAATTGTAATGCTATCACAAGCTAATATTTGCGCTAATATTTATTCAACTGGCTGTATTGCAAAAGTAACAAAAGAAGATACTTTCTTATCGTTTTTACCTTTACACCATACCTACGAATCTACTACTACTTTTTTATATGGTCTTTATTCTGGTATCACAATTGCATTTTGTGATGGACTTCGTTATGTTTCACAAAATCTAAAGGAATATAAAGTAACTGGCTTTGTATGTGTTCCGCTTATTTTAGAAGCTATGTACAAAAAAATTAAAAAAGGCATTAAAGATAAACATTTACAAATTCCTTTTACTATTTTAACTTATATTTCTAATTTTTTATTAATATTTGGAATTGATGTAAGAAGAAAGTTTTTTAAATCTGTTATTAATGAACTCGGACGGTCATTTAAGGCTTGTTATATATGGTGCCGCACCAATGGATAAAGCTACAATTAAAGGCTTAAAAAATATTGGTATCGAACTATTAAATGGTTATGGATTAACTGAAGCATCACCTATTGTTTCAGCTGAAAACGATAAATACCAAAAACCTGGTTCAGTTGCATTCGCCTTGCCAAATGTAGAAATTAAAATTGATAGTCCAAATAATCAAGGAATAGGTGAAATTTGGGTAAAAGGTCCTAATATTATGCTTGGTTATTATGATAATGAAGAGGCGACTCGTGAAGTTCTAACTGATGGTTGGTTTCATACAGGAGATTTAGGATATTATGATAAAAAAGGATATTTATTTATAACAGGAAGAAAGAAAAATGTTATAGTTTTAAAAAATGGTAAAAATATTTATCCAGAAGAACTTGAGTTACTAATTGCAAGACTTCCATTTGTTGCAGAAAATATGGTTTTTGGAAAACCTACTGAAAATGACGATTTAGAGATTAATGCAAAAATTGTTTATAATACTGATTACATGAAACAAACTTATCCAGATAAAGATCTTAACGAATATAAAGATATAATTTGGAATGAAATTAAAGAAATTAATAAGACAATGCCAGCGTATAAGCATATAAGAAATATTGTTGTTACAGATGAACCAATGATTAAAACTACTACACAAAAAGTTAAAAGAAATGAAGAATTAAAAAAGATATTAGGAGAATGATTCCTAATATCTTTTATGATTTTTATTTTTCTTTCTCTATAATATAGCATAAAGTACACTAATTAACTTTTTATAATCTTGAGTAATTCTTATTCTTGTATAACTACTATCTAAATTAATAAAGCAACTACAATCTTCAGCGATAATACCCTGTTCTATTAATTTTTTATATAAATTACTATATTGATTTGTTTTTACTGTAAATATTGGAGTTTCTATATTGGTATGAAGATAATTTTCTTCTTTTAATACTTTAAATATTTCTTTATTTATCTCGATCGTTTTTAATTTTGTATATTCCAATTTATTATGATTTTTTAACATTTCCACAAATATACTAGATGACAAGTCTGAAAATGGAAATGGTAATGCTATTTTATTATATATTTTTACTAGTTCTTTGTCTGCAAACATATATCCTATTCTATGATTAGGTAATCCATAAAATTTTGATGCACTTCTTAATACCATTACATTATCGTATTTTCCAACTAATGTTATTGCTGAATTATCAGCTTTCATATAATCACCATATGCTTCATCTACTATTACATTAATATTATACTGTTTTGCTTTCTTTACAATTTCTTCAATATCGCTAATGTCTATTATCTGCCCTGTTGGATTATTGGGATTTTCTATTGAAATTAAACTATATTTATCTGTAATATTACTTATAAAATCTTTTAATATAAATTTATAATTATTCTTTTTTTCTAAATTATAATACTCATATATTCCCTTTTTTAATTCTACTTCTGATATAAATCTTGGAAATTGAGGAGCACATCCTAGTACTCTTGTTCCTTTTTGAATTAGAAATTCACTAATATTCCTTAATATTCCCATTGTCCCAGCTCCAAATGCAATGTTATCTTTTGTTACATTTTTATAAAGATATTCTTTCCAAAATTTAAGCAATTCTTCTTTTAATAATTTATATTGTATAGAAGGATATTTATTGATTTCATAGCTACATTTTTCCATACATTCCTTTATAATACTCTGATCGATAAATGGATTTGTTCCTAAAGAACAATCCAACATACTGTTAGATATACAATTTTCTAAATCGTTATCCATATAATCCCTTACTGTAAAATCTTTATAATATTGACTTATCATTTTTATATTCTCCTATTGTAATATTAATATATACAAAACCTCCTATCCTTATTTTTAAGGTTAAGAGGCTTGATTTAAGTTTTCTTTTTTACAATACAAATTGTAAAATTGTTACTATTACAACTCCTGGAATTCCTAAAATTCCTACAATTAATGCTGTTATCCAATTTAAATCTATTGTAAATCCAAAATTTGCACCAATTAAGTTTACTATAAATATTATTAAACCTCCAATTAATCCATTAATTACTAATTTAATAATTAATTTCATTGGTAATGCTAATAATTTTAGTACAACAAATAAAATTGCTACTCCAACTAGTATTGGTAATATCATTGTAAAATCCATAATTTATCCCTCCTTTTCTTTTGTTAGTCATTGCTACACATATGTTTTCTTGTCATTTCTAGTAGATTTAACTCTGTAAATCCTACTATTTGTGTTTTAGAACGGTCATTCTTTAAATTCTCTCTTAGTACTTCGATAATCTTTTCTTTGTGCTCTTTTTCTTTCATATCTATGTAATCTATTATAATAATTCCGCCTATATCTCTTAATCTCAATTGTTTAGCAATTTCTATACTTGCTTCTTTATTTACTATATATACTGTTTGTTCTAAATTTTTAGTACCAATATATTTTCCTGAATTTACATCAATAGCAGTTAATGCCTCTGTTTTGTCTATTGTTATAAATCCACCACATTTTAGCCATACTTTTCTATTTTCTATTCTTTCTAATTGTGTTTTTAAATCATATATATCTAACAGACTTTCTTCTTCCTTTAATATTAATTCTATTTTTTGTTTTGTTTCTTTTATAATATTTTCTATTTCACTATACTGATTTTTATTATTCACCACTATTTTTTCTACATCTTGATCGATTAAATCTGTTAGTATTCTTTTAACTATTCCAGGATTTTTATATACTAAACTAGGTGCATCTTTCTCACTATTTTTAGATATTTCTTTTATTTTGTTCCATTTAATTTCTAGATTTTTAATATCTTGTACTATTTCTGTTTCGCTTTTCCCTATACTAGAAGTTCTTACTATAATTCCTGCATTTTTAGGTATATTTTTTTGTACAATTTGTACAAGTCTTTCTCTTTCTTTTTCATTTTCTATTTTTTGTGATACTGTAATAAAATTAGCATCTGGCATATACACACAAAATCTACCTGGTAAGTTTATATGTGTTGATACTCTTGCACCTTTTTTATTAGTACTATCTCTTTTTACTTGTACTAAAATTGGCATCCCTGGTTTTGCGATATCCTTTATATCGCTTCCTTTAATTACTTCTTCAGGATTATTTGTTTTTGTATCTAATTTAGGTAAAATATCTTTTATATGTATAAATGTATTTTTTCCTTCCCCAATATCTACAAATGCTGCTTGCATTCCTTGTAATACATTTTGAATTTTTCCTATATAAATATTTCCTTCTAATCTTTTTATTTCGCTATTTTCTATATATCTTTCTATTAAATTTCCATTTTCTACTAACATTATAGTTTTGTTTTCTTCTTTGTCTATATTTATGATTATTTCTTTCATAAGATGTCCCTTCTTTAATTAATTGTATTTATTCATTGCAATGTCAATTCCATTTTTTATAATTTCTTCTATTGCTTCACTTGCTTTTTTTACTCCAGTTTGTAATATTTCATATTCTTCATCTGTAATATGACCTATAACATAGTTTATAGCATCATTCTTATGCTCTGGTGTTCCAATCCCTATTCTAATTCTAGGAAATTCTTCTGTTCCTAGCTGTTGTACAACAGATTTCATTCCATTGTGGTTTCCTGGTCCACCTTTTTTTCGTATTTTCACTATTCCTTTTTCTATATCCATATCGTCATATATTATGATTATATGTTCTTTTTCTAGTTTGTAGAAATTTACAAATTCTCGTACTGCAGTACCTGATAAGTTCATATAGGTTTGTGGTTTTACTAGTATAACTTTTTCATTATTAATAGTACCACTTCCAAAAATTGCATTAAATTTAGTACGATTCATTTCTATTTTATATTTGTTTGCTATAATATTTACTGTATCAAATCCCATATTGTGTCTTGTTCTTGCATATTCGTTTTCTGGATTTCCTAGTCCAACTATCAAATACATATTCCCACATTCCTCTTTTTGTTTCATTTTCTTATCTATTTTACATTGTTTTTAGCAAAATTACAAGTAATAGCTTGTAATTTTACCATTTTCTAATTCCCTCTATGTGTAAAAAACGCATTTTTATATAGTCATAACTAGAAACTCTTCTGCCATAAGAATCGAAGGTATGTGTTGCCACAAATATATTATCTAAATTGTTTTCTAATTTTTCTACTATCATTAAACTATGTCCAAAATTTTCACCATTAAATGATAATTGTATAATATCTCCTATTTCTACTTCCTCTATATTTGTAAGTTTCGCAAATGG
The DNA here is from genome assembly GCA_022791395.1 of Clostridia bacterium. Lineage (GTDB taxonomy): Bacteria > Bacillota > Clostridia > TANB77 > CAG-508 > RGIG8482. The sequence goes on along the minus strand of JAAVZA010000055.1, from coordinate 19,837 downwards.
TCCAACTGATTTATTGTTTAATAAAAAATCTTTTAAAAATTCTACTCCTGTCCAAGATGGGCTTTTATCATTTGCACTATTATAATACCAACCATTTTTATTATAATTCATGGTTTTAGCACCATTAAAAATACATTGTGATACAAAATTTGTACAATCTCCTCCTATTGCATCATAGTTATAATAGACTGGATTTCTTTGGTATGCCCACTTTTTTGCATATTCTTTCGCCTTTTTTCTATCATATTCTAAAACTCGCATAAAAACCACCTCATATTATTTTATGATAATAATATGAGGTGGTTAGCTTGTTGAAACATTATTATTTATTTTCTAAATACCATTCATCAATTTTTAATAACTGATTTTTTGATTTCTTCTTTATTTCACTTATTTTTTCTTTATCAACTTCTCTAAAATCACTTAAATTAATATAAGTATTTTCTCCTAAATCCTCTATGTTTGTATATTTTTCTGTAAGTGATAAATCTTGTATAACATTGTCTATTTTTTTACTATATGATAATATATACATTTTCTGTCCAAGTGCAACAGAAATTATTTTCGCATGAAACCTGCAACATATCATATATTCCATACTTTTATATGTATTTATAAATTCTTTAATACTGCCATCATAATATATCTTTTTTAATCTATCTCTATACTGTTCTGGAATTTGATTTTCTATTTGTTCTATTGCCTTTTCATCATTTTCTTCTTTACAAAAAGAAAATAAGTATACTGTTTTTCCTTGTTCTATATATTTTACAATATTATTAACCATACATTTTATATATGTGTTTTCATATTTCTGTAAGTTCTTTCTTATACTCATATCAATTATTGATATTCCTACTGTATCTTTTTGTATATTGTCATCATTATTTTCTAAATTAAAAATAAGATCTGGTGCATATCTTACTGTCTGTATATCTTGAAATAATCTATATGAATACATATCCCTAAAGCAAATATCTTTACAATATTTAAATGTATCCCTTGCTAAATCAAAATATTCTTGTGTTTGATACGGTCCAAAATTTGAACTCACATAAAAGAAAGGAATTTTTTTATCATAGCATTTTTTCATAAATTGATTACATTTATTATCTAAGTTATATACTTTTCCACCTTCTATAAATATAGATCCTCCTACATAGATATAGGCATCATATTCCTCTGGTATTCTATTATCAAAATTTTCTTCATAATTTTCTATAACTGTAATATTTTTATATTCCTTAAATGCTTTTGCAAATGATATTTCTTTAATTCCAATATAGAAATCTATGTCCTTATATTTTTCTAATAAAGTAACAATAAACAAGTCATCTCCTACATTTGCTCTAGCATATGCCATAATAAATACTTTTCTTTTTTCCATAGCTTCACCTCGTAATTTTAATATTTAATTTTATGTTATATTAATATACATTCTATTTATTATACAATATTTCTACATATTTCGTCAAATGCTATAACAAAAAGAACTGTCCTTTTATAAACAGTTCTTTCTTGTGTTTTATATAGTTTGCTTTCTAATTAATAAGACAATCCTTTAGTCTATTCCATACCTCATTTGTTTTTATATACTCTTTATAGTGTTTCGTTACATTTTGATCTGCATCTTCTAAAGCTACAAGTATTTCATTAAAATCAGCATTATAAAATAATTTATCTATTTGTGGAATACTCATATTTAATTTTTCTTTTACCCCAATAATATTTTCCTTATATTTACATCTATCCTTTATATACATTAATAACGGTTTATATTTAATCCACCCTAATGACGCTTGTAAAAATCTATGTTCTATACTTTCTTCATCTACATTAATTTTTCTTAAATTTTTAGGCATCCTGTCTCTCATAATTTGAGAATACTTCAAAAATCCATCATGAAAATGGTATGTTGGGATTCTTAATACTTTTGTATCTTTTAGTAATGTAGAGAAAAATGTATCTTCTCCTCTTGCTCCTTTTGGATTATAAAACGCTGGGATTTTATCTACTGATTTTAAATTTAAACATAGCGTAGATCCTGCTATCCATTTTCCAGTTCCATCATATTCAATTTCATATGGACCATTATTTAATATATCTGTTTTTGCATATGTAACTCCATTATCTTTTTGAAATCTTTCTTTAATATTTTCCCAATTAACAATATCATTACTAATTCCCTCTATAAATTCTTTAAAGGCTTCTTCTGTTATATCATCTCCTACCTGCATATATGGTATTGGAGAAATATATCCACAATGATGTCCAATAGTTATATCTGCATTTTCAATATTTTCTATATGATTTCTTATATTATTTTGTTTTATCCACTCTAATGTTTTATCTTCATTTTTTAGGACGGCTACTGGATATTCATCATCATCCCAAAATAGTAAATAATCCATTTTTCTTTTTAGTGCAAAATACATAACTGTATTTCTACCTTTAGCATGTCCATGTCCTAATATTAAATCAACCTCGTCCTTTTTAAAATCGTATCTTGATACTAATATTTTCTTTTCTTCTTCTATATCTTCTGGAGTTATATACTTAATTCTAATATTTTTATATACTTGTGGTAATATACCATAAAAATCAGTTCTTTTTGTGAATTGATATTCCATATCATACAATATAAATATTGTTATATTTACTTGCTTGTCCATATTTTCAACTTGTTCTACTATATTTTGGTAATACGCATTAATTATTTTGCATACATTAGGTCTACCAGTTACAAATCCAATTCCAAATTCGATTGTATCACTCATTCTTATTCTCCTTTGTTCTTAAATACCACCAATAATTTTCCATATGTTTTTATTGGTAATGCCTTTATATTATATCATATATCTACATTTACAGTCAAATATTGATATCTTAAGAATTTATTAACAATTTTCTAATGTTTAGCTATTTCTATGTTGCAATCTCTTCCTTTTACTTGTTTTGCTTGCATTCCATTCATAATATCTTCCACGTATTCTCCTGGTACTTCCACAAAAGAAAATTTGTCTAATATATTAATTTTCCCTATTTTATCTCCACTTATTCCTGAGTTTGCTGCAATACTTCCTACAATATCTTTTACTTTTATATTATCCTTTTTCCCTAAATTAAAAAATAGTTTTACAATTTCGCCATTTTTCACATTTACTTTTATTTCATTTTTAATATTATCTTTTGGCTTATTCTTACCACAAACTATCGTTAATAAAGCCTTTATAATATCCTCAGTATTATTTTGCTGTTTCAATTCGTCTAATATGTCTTGATATTCAAATTCATTTTTATCTATCACATTTTGGATTTTTTCTATTATAACCCTGTTCCTAATTTTGTTAATTTCTGCAATTGTCGGTATACTTCCTTCTCTAATTTTTGCATTACTATACCTTTTTATACTTTGTAGTTTGCTTTTTTCTTTTCCAACTACAAACGTAACAGCCTTACCAGTATTACCATTTCTTCCTGTTCTTCCAATTCTATGAACATAGTACTCTTCCTCTTGTGGCACATCATAGTTTAAAACAAATTCTACATCTTGAATATCTATTCCTCTTGCTACCACATCTGTTGCGACCAGTATTTGAAATTCACCATTTCTCATACGCTTCATAATTCTTTCTCTTACATTTTGTTTAATATCTCCATGTAGTGCTTCTGCTTTAAAATGGTTTTGTCTTAATACCTCAATTAGATCATCTACTCTTTTTTTAGTATTACAAAATACAATAGCTTTTTGTGGACGGTAGACTTCTATTAACCTCATTAATGTTTCACTTTTCATTGCTTCTTTAACTTGGATTGATATTTGTTCAATTTCATTTACTGTTAATTCTTCTGCTGGTATCTTAATTTTTTTAGGATTTTTTAAATATTTTTTAGTAATCTCCATAATTCGTTTATTCATAGTTGCTGAAAACAACACTGTTTGTCTCCCACTTGGCACATCTTTTAGAATTGTTTCAATATCTTCTTCAAAACCCATATTTAGCATTTCGTCAGCTTCATCTAGCACACACATTTTTACCTGGTCTAATTTTAATGTTCTTCTTCTCATATGATCCATTATTCTACCAGGAGTTCCAATTACAATTTGAACCCCTTTTTTTAGCATCTTTATTTGAGTTTCTATTGATTGTCCCCCATAAATCGCAATTGTTTTTATTCCTTCTTGATATTTTAAGAACTTTCTTACTTCATCTGCTACTTGAACTGCAAGTTCTCTTGTTGGACAAAGCACTATTGCTTGTACTTTTTTATTGGTAGAATCTATTTTTTCTATCATTGGTAAACTATAAGAAGCTGTTTTTCCTGTTCCTGTCTTAGATTGACCTATAAAGTCTTTTCCTTCTAATACAACTGGAATTGCTTGATCTTGTATTGGCGTTGGATTGACATATCCTGCATCTTTTAATGCTCTTTTGGTTTTTTCATTTAAATTTAATTCTTCAAATGTCATTTTTCTTCTCCTTTATTCTAATTTAAAGCGCAAAAAAGCCAAGAAACAAATATAAAAAACTTGTTTCTTGACCAAACGACATTTTATATAATCGACATATTATATATTAAAAACAAATTTTATATACTAATTTCCTTTTTTTCTTCACGTCTTGCCATTATATCATAATTTGTTTTTATTTGCAACTTTATACTGTTTCTGCACCTTTTAAATAATCAATATATTCTTCTAAACAATATCCTTTTTCCTTCATTACTTTTGCATGTTCTTCACCCACATATCTCCAATGCCAAGATTCATATGTTATTTTTGTTATATCCTGCTTATCCTTTGGATAACGCAAGATAAATCCATACTCAGCAGCATTTTTTTGTAGCCACGTAAAAGCTTTTGTATTCTCAAATTCGTTTGTAACTGTATTAAAATCTGCTGCAAGGCCAAGATTGTGTTCACTCATTTCCGGTCTTTGCACCACTTTTTGTGCTAAACTTTCTGCTTCAGCTTGTCCTTTTCCTTGATTTTGATATGATGTTACTTTTCTATTAAATAATTCTTCTTGTTTTTCATAACTTCTATAAGCTGACTGAATCCAAATTCCTGTAATTTTATCTTTATGCATTGCATTTATCATATTTCTTAAATATTTTATTGCTCTTTTATCAAACATAATTCCATCAGCATATTCTTCTAGTTCTGGTACATATGTCCTATCTACCGAATTATCATTATTTACTAATTTTAAATTCCATTCATTTAATACACTGTTTTCAGGAATAGTAGATACTTGAGTGGCTTGATTTGTATCTATAGTATTTGATATTTGATTTTTAGGCTCATTTTGGTTGTCCACTTTTTTTGTAAATAATGTAATCAAAAGAGATATAAGTCCCCATAATATTCCAATCACTAGTGCCAAAGCTATAATTATAATAAGTATTCCTTTTATAAATTTCATTTTATCTTTTATAACTAACATAAGACATCTCTTCTTTCGTCTTTATTCATTTATATTTTATTGTTTTTTATATATAAAGTCAATCTGTTTTATATAATTACCAAATATTTAATTAATTCTTAATATTCCTTATTTTGTATATATATTATTTACTAACCTTACTGTTTTTTTGCAATTAAAGCTTTTATTTTTACTCCTTGTTCACTAAACATCTTTTCATGTTCTGTTTCAATATTATCATCTATATTTTCATTATGTAAGTCGTATGTTTTCCATATTACTTTGAAGCCTGTATTTTCAAAGTAATTCAAACTATCTGAAAACAAATTATCATCATCTGTTTTAAATCTAATTTCTCCTCCATCAATTAAAAAAGTTTTATATAGTTCTAATTGCTTTGGATGTGTCAATCTTTTTTTATGGTGTTTTCCTCTTGGCCATGGATTACAAAAATTAATATAAATACGTTCTATTTTGTCTTTTTCATCCAGCATATTTAAAATTTGTTCAATATTACATCTTGTTAAAATCACATTATCTATTTCTCTATTATTACTATGATACACTTCTTCAACATTCCTCTTGGCAAGGCCTAACATTGTATCTATTAAATCCACACCAATGAAATTAATATTTGGATTTTTAAATGCAAGTTTTGCTATAAATTGTCCCTTTCCACATCCAAGTTCTAGATGTAAAGGTCTTTCCACTTTAAAAACACTTTTCCACTTTCCCTTATTTTCTTCTGGATTATTTATATAAAACTTTGCTTCTTCTAATTCCTTTTCTGTCCAACTTCTTTTTCTAATTCGCATATTTTCTCCTCATTCTTCTTATTTTTCAAAATCATTTTATCATAATTTTATACTTATTTCTATATTTAGGCTAATATATTAATGCAAAAAATAGTATTATATGTTATATTATAATAGATACGAAGGTTGGTGATATATATGAAACGAAAAAATGTAACTACACCTATTATGAATATTGTTGAATATTGGGAAGGGAAAATTGATGAGTGTGATTTAAATGTTGACTGGTCTGAAGCAAATGAAAGATGTTGGAGATGTGGATATAAAAGAAAACTTCAAAGATGTCATATCATCCCTGACACACTTGGAGGAGAAGATGCTCCCTATAATCTAGTGCTTTTATGTGATCAATGCCATAAAGAAGCTCCAAATGTGCAAGACAGTAAATTTATGTGGGACTGGATAAAATCTTATCACGCTCCTTTTTATGATACTTTTTGGAATAAACGAGCTTTAGATGAATATGAAAATATTTACAATAGAAAATTCATTCAAGAATTAGAAGAAAGAAATATTGTTACTTATCACGCTTATAGAGCATTTATGAAGCTAAAAATTGGTAAAAAATCTTATCATTTTGGAGAACCTTATGGCAATCTCTCAACATTAGTTGGAGAACTAAAAATGAGATTAAATACCTTTGATAATAAATACAAAAATAGGAAATATAAAAGTGATAAATTAATTCAAAAGGAAAAAGATTTTGAAAATTTCACTGACAAACTCTGTTATATTTGCTATGAAAATAAATGGTCAGTTTGGGAAGGAAATACAAAAAATCCTTTTTCAATCTGTATTAGTGCTTTTTATCCTAATCATAATAAAATGATTGGTATTGGTGTGCATATTGACATTAAAGGCCACTATAAAATTTGCTATACCACTGAAACAAATCCAAATAATATTCCTTTACAAAATTATTCTATTGATTTAGGAAATAATATGAACCAAATTATAGAACATATCAAGGAAGCTGTAAATAAATATAATCAAAAATATGGTGAACCAGATTTAGATACTGCATATTTTGTTTCTGATCCAATTTGGGCTCACAATAGTAATATATTATGCAAAGACAAACACGACAAAGACTAGTATGAAAGTACATAGCAAAAAACAGAGTTTTATTGGAACTCTGGTTTTTTATAGTGTTTCATTGAACACAAATACCCTTATTTCTGTAAACACTACTTTCAAGCTATTATATATTACTATATATTACATAAATATCAAATAACTTCATAGAACTGTAGTACTTATTTTATGCACTCTTAAGTTCAAGTCTTAATTTATCAGCAATCATTGCAATAAACTCACTATTAGTTGGCTTTCCTTTTGCTGCTGATACTGTGTATCCAAAGATATTTTCTACTGCTTCAGCTTGACCTCTTCCCCAAGCAACTTCTATTGCATGACGAATTGCTCTTTCTACTCTTGATGGAGTAGTCCCATATTTTTCTGCTATTTCTGGGTATAATTGTTTTGTTATTTGATTTATTACATCTATATCATTTACTACTAACATTATTGCTTCTCTTAAATATTGATATCCTTTTATATGTGCTGGAACTCCTACTTCGTGAATTACATTTGTTACTAATGCTTCTAAATTTTCTTGGTTCTTTTTACCTTCTTCTGGTATTTCTATGTATGGTGCTTTAATTTCTCTTGACATCATTGTTGCATTTTTAAATTGTGATGGTTGATAATTTTTTAGATCTTTTATTCTTTTTAGTAATAACTTAATGTCAAATGGCTTTACTACATAGTATTCTGCCCCCAAATCTAAAGCTCTTTGTGTTATTTTGTCTTGTCCTACTGCTGATAGCATAATACATAATGGTGGTTTCTTAGAAAGTGATGTTGCTATTTTTTCTAACACTCCTATTCCATCTAAATGTGGCATAATTACATCTAGTAATGCAATATCTGGTTGTTTATTAGATAGAATTTCAAATGCTTCATTACCATCTCTTGCTATACCTATAACTTCCATGTCTTCTTCTTGTTCAACATATCCTGCCAAATTGTTAGCAAATTCACCATTATCATCTGCTATTAGTACTGTAATCTTGTCTTTCACTTTAATTTCCTCCTAAGTTTTTAAAATTATTTGTAAAAATTTTACATTTGCGATTATATTATGTTTTAAAATTAAATGCAATACTTTTCTGGAAATTTTTTCAAATTTTTCTCGTAACCGTTCATACTGTAATGTTTGTTTTTATTGTTTTTTCTCTTAAAATATCAATTTTTGTCAATTTCATGGAAGAATTATCTATATCCTTTAAAAGTTTTTTTAACATTTCATTTGAAATTTCTATTAAAAATTCTACATTGTCTGAATATTCTTCATTTATTATATTTATATTATTTTTTCTTGCATAATACCTAAAATTTTCTACGCTATCATATGACAATACAACTTTTGCTTCTACGCCTATCTTCATTGTTACAAAAGTGGCCTCTTCTAGAGCACTTTCAGTTGCCCCCGTATATGCTCTTACAAGCCCTCCTGTGCCTAAAAGTATACCACCAAAATACCTTGTTACAATTACTAACGCATTACACAAATTGTTTCCTTTTAAAACTGTAAGTATCGGAATTCCAGCCGTTCCTGATGGTTCTCCATCATCACTACATTTTTCTATTAGTCTTCGTTCTTTATCAAAAACAATGTATGCATAACAATTGTGTCTTGCATCATAATACTTTTTTTTCATTTGTTTTATTATATCTTCCGCTTCTTCCATTGTTTCTATATAAAAAACATTCGCTATAAATTTAGATTTTTTCTCTACTATTTGAGCAGAAATGTTTTCTTTTATTGTTTTAAATTCTTGTGTTGGCATATTATTCCTCCATTCCTGCTGTAAAACCTGTCGAATATGCAATTTGTAAATTAAATCCTCCAGTGTATGCGTCTACATCAATTATTTCTCCTGCAAAGTAAAGTCCTTTTATAATTTTAGATTCCATTGTAGAAGAATTAATTTCTTTTATATTAATTCCACCGGCTGTAATAATAGCTTCATTTATATCTCTAAACTCTTTTATAGTTACGGTGAAATTTTTAAGTAAATGAACAAACTCTAACCTTTCTTTTTTACTAATTTCATTTACCTTTTTATCTGGATTTATTTTTGATAATCTTATAATTGGTTCTATCATTTTTTTAGGTAGTAAATTTTCTATACTATTTTTAAATTGTTTATTTTTATACTCTTCAAAATCTTTTAAAACTCTTGTGTCAAGTTTTTCTTCACTTAATGCTGGTTTTAAGTCAATTGATAAAATAATTTTATCTTCTTTTAATAAATTTTCTATGTTTTTTACCCTCAAAATATGTGCTGATGCGCTTAATATTGTTGGTCCAGATACTCCAAAGTGTGTAAATAACATCTCTCCAAAATCTTCATAAATTACTTTTTTGTTTTCTGTATTTATGAATTTTATTTGAACATTCCTTAAACTTAAGCCTTGTAAACTAGCACATAATTCTTTTTCTTTAGCTACAAGTGGTACAAGTGACGGCTTAATTTTTGTTATGGTATGTCCTAGTTTCATTGCCATTTTATATCCATCTCCAGTAGAACCTGTTGATGAATAGCTTTTCCCTCCTGTTGCAAGTATTACTTTGTCTGCTAACAACTCTTTTTCTTGTCCATTTTCTTTATATTTAACACCTATAACTTTATTTTCATCAATCAATATTTCTGTTACTTCTGCATTAGTTTTTATTCTAACTTTTAAAGCTTCTAATTCTTTAAGTAGAGCCTCTAATACATCTTTAGATTTATCACTTACGGGAAATATTCTATTCCCTCTTTCATTTCTTACTTGCACTTTTTGTTTTTTTAATATGTCTATAATATCTTGATTTGTAAAGTTATTAAAAGCACTATAAAGAAACCTTCCGTTTCCTGGAATGTTTTTTATAAATTCACTCATCTCTAAACTACTTGTAATATTACATCTTCCTTTTCCTGTAATAAGTAGCTTTTTACCACACATATTCATTTTCTCTAAAATAGTAACACTATTTCCATTTTTAGCAGAACTAATGCTTGCCAACATTCCAGCTGGTCCTCCACCAATTATAACAACCTTCATAACTATTCCTTTACTTCTTTTATTAATTCCTTACATATCTCCATAATAAACTTCTGTAATTTTAAAGTTACACTGCTATCAAAACTCTCTTTTAAAATTTCATTATCTGATATAACTCTAATTCCAATTACAGATATATCTAATTTTTTACATACTGTATATACACTTATAGTTTCCATTTCTTCACACAAAACATTATATTTTTCATTAAACCATTTTATCCTGTCTACTTCTTTATCCCAAACATCTCCACTTCCAATTGTTCCAGTTACAATTTTCCCTACATTATAAGAATTACTACATTTTATTGCTATATTACATAGTTTTTCATTTGCATTTAGTTCAATTAATTCATCTTTTCCATCTTTAAAAGTTAATAACTCCCAATCTAATGATATGCTTCCTTGCTTTTCTTCTCTAGCATTAGTTATAAATGAATTTATATTTATGCATTTATCACCTATAACAATATCACCTATATGCATTGTCTTATTACATGCACCTGCTGTTCCTTGATTTATAACTAAAATAGGATTAAAGTTTGTAATACCAATAAATGTAGCTATACTTGCTTCTATTAAACCTACTTTGGTTTTTGAAACAATAATTGGATATCCTTCAAAATTTCCTTTAAAAAATTCATATCCATAAATTGTAATTTCTTCTAAATCTGTTATAACTTCTTTAAAATAGCTTATTTCTACTTCCATTGCACCTTGCAAAAGAATTGGTCTTTTATTATCCATAAAGTAATTCCTTTCATTATTTCTCCATATTACTAATTGCTTTCAATACTCCTAATTTTCCATATTCATAAGTAAGTCCACCCTGCATAAAAGCTACATATGGTGGTCTGATTGGTGCATCACAAGATAATTCTATTGAAGAACCTTGTGTAAAGGCTCCTGCTGCCATTATTACTTGGTCAGTATATCCAGGCATGTCCCATGGTTCTGGTATAGAATTTGAATCTACTGGTGAACCCATTTGAATTCCTTGACAATACTTAATTAATGCTTCTTTTTCACCAAAGCTAATAGTTTGAACAATATCCGCTCTTTTTTCGTTATACTTTGGTGATGGATTATATCCTAGTTTTTCTAGAATTCTACTTGCAAATACTGCTGTTTTTAAACTACTTGCTACCACGCTTGGTGCAAAAAATAGTCCTTGTAATATTGGTTTATTTATTCCTAATGTTGGTCCTACTTCTTTACCAAGTCCTGGAGATGTCAAACGTTCTGCAGCAAGTTCTATTAAATCCTTTCTTCCTGCAATATACGCTCCATTTGGTGCAATTCCTCCACCTAAATTTTTTATTAAGGAACCAACTATAACATCTGCCCCCACTTCTAAGGGTTCCTTGGTTTGGGCAAATTCACAATAACAGTTATCTATCATAATAATAGCTTCTTTATTTACTTTTCTTATCTCTTTTATTATATCTTCTACTTTTTCTATCCCTATACTATTTCTTAATGAATATCCTCTTGAACGTTGTATTTCAATTAGTTTTACATTTCCACCTTTAACTCTATTAATAATAGCAGTTTTATCAAACTCATTATCAATTAAGTCTATTTGCTCATATTTTATTCCAAATGCCTTTAAGGAACTTGAATTTTCTTCTATTCCAATTACAGAGTCTAATGTGTCATATGGCTTACCAGCAATACTCATAAGAGTATCTCCTGGTCTCAAAAATGCAAATAATGCAACTGTCAGTGCGTGTGTTCCAGAGATAAATTGTCCACGTACTAAAGCATCTTCAGCTCCTAAAACTTTTGCAAAAACTTTTTCAATTGTATCTCTCCCAACGTCTCCATAGCCATATCCTGTTGTTGAGCCAAAATGCATATCAGAAATACTAAATTCTCTAAAAGCATTTAATACTTTTAAACTATTGTATTCACACACTTTATCAATCTTTTTAAATTCTTCTTTTACTTCATTTTCAGTTTCTTCTGCAAGTTTTAATAATTCATCACTTATTCCATATTCTTTGTACATTAATTAACCTTCCTTTCTTAAATCACTTATTAGTATAATAATATTCTCCATATCCATAATATACTTTATAAAATTCCCCTAAAAATTCTGGATCTGAATTTAAATCAAAATTCTCATAAATAGGTTCTTTAACTATATTTCCGTTAGAAGCTATTACTCCCCATTTATTATTAACTTTTATTCCTGCAAAACCATATTCATTAAATTCTGTAACCTTATCATAGTTGTATTCTACTACTATATTTCCATCTCTATCTATAAATCCCCATTTATTATCTTTTTTGCTAGCTATTAATGTGTTATTTTTAAATACTTCTTTATTTTCTAATACTTTTCCATTAAAATCCAAGTATTTATCTTCATCTTGTAAATAAATTCTTAAGTAATTATTTTCTTTATAAATAACTGCATTTTTTACACTATATATTAAATCTAAATTAGCTGAATACAAATTAGACATTTTTTCCTTTAATATCTTTGCCTCTATTACATTTGTAGTATCAATCTTTTGCAATACATCATATTTTAAATCTATTTTTACTTCTTCTTTAGCATTGATAACACCTAATTTTCCATTTTTGTTTGCAGCTATAAAATAATCTTCAAATAAATATTCAATATAGCTATACTTATTTTCTATTAATTCTTCATTTTGTGCATTAATAAGCCCATAAAATCCATCTTCATTAATAGTTATTTTATAATTATCATTTTGTGTTTTTAAAATAGATGTATATTTTAAGTCTGTCATCTTTTCTCCAAACATATTATAGGTTATCATTTCTTGATCGTTTTTAAATGCTTGTATATAAATACCTTTTATTTCTATTCCAATATATTCTATTGGTATTATTATTTTTCCATTATAATCACTAACACCATATTTATCATTTTTTTCTAATTCAAAAATAGAATTATTATTATCATATTCTATACCTTGATAAGCATAATTTATTAAAATCTTATTATTTTTTATTACTCCATATTTACCATTTTTAGAAACGATTAAATATGTATCTTTTTCATTTTTTAAATCTAATATTCTTTCTATACTATGGTATTCTACATTTAAAATCTTTTCATATTTATGGTTTATATATCCATATCTATATCCTTCCCCGAGTTTTATTGCTTACAATATATCCAGATAATCCATATTTGTTTTTATCTGTATAAAAGCCATCTGCAACAATATTGTCATATTCTGCTTTAATTAATTTAGCACCTTTTACATTTATTACTCCATATTTTCCATTAAGTTTTACTAAAAGTTCCGTTTCTTTATTTTCTAAGCCTTTTATTTCTTCATATATAGGATTCGTTATTTTTCTTCCTTCAAAATCTATTATTCCATATTTTCCATTTTTCTTATATTTAAGTACAGTTTTTTCATATGGAATATTACTTATTATTCCATTTAATGAAATAGCATTTACTTCCTCGTATTCAGTAAAGATTTTTTCATTTAGATCGTTTAATGCTATAGGCTTGTCCTCTTGTCTACATATAAATACTGCTTTTTCTGGGTTTGGTATTTTTACATTATCATATATTGGCTCTACTATAATTTTACCCATAGTATCTATAACGCCATATTTTGAATCTTTATTTAATACAAAATAATTATACTTAGATACTTCTGTAATTACATATTCCTTTTTCTTTGATTCTAATATTTTATATGCTCCTATAATTATTACGATTAATACTATAATTGATATTAAAATTTTTAATTTATTATTTTTTACGAAGTCTAGAATATTTTTCATTTTACATTTTCTCCTTTTTAATTTCTTTAACTACAAATTATCGTTCTATATCATAATATATAATCTTATTATAATTTTTATAAAGGTGGACAATATTTGCCCACCCTACAATATTTATTCTTTATCCTCTTTTTCTTTTTGTTCATCAACATTGTGGTTTTTACAAGCTTTTACTTTTACAATTCTTTTATCTTCATATTCTTCTATTTTATATGTGATTTTTTCTGTTTCTATAATTGGCTTTTCTTCATCTTTCGGTATTCTACCTAATTTTTCTTGTAAATATCCTGATAATGTATCATAATCTCCCTCTTCTATCTCTACTTGTAATATTTTACTTACATCATCAATATTCATAGTACCACTAATAAAATAAGTATCTTCGTCTATTTTCTCATATTCACTCTCTATTTCATCATATTCGTCATATATATCTCCAACTAGCTCTTCTAAAATATCTTCCATAGTAATAAGACCAGCTGTTCCGCCGTACTCATCTAAAACAATTGCTATTTGATTATTGTTTTTTTGTAATTCTTTAAATAACTCATCTATTGGCTTTGAACGTGGTACAAAATATGCTGGTTTTATTATACTCTTTAATTTAATATTTCTCTTGCTTTTTACATATTTTAGTAAATCTTTCAAATATAATATTCCTTTAATTTCATCTATTGTCTCGTTATATACAGGAATTCTTGAATATCTATATTCATCTAATTCTTCTATTAAATCATTAACATTCATATCTATACTAAGTGCATATATATCTGTTCTATGTGTCATTATTTCTGAAGCTATAGTATCGTTAAATTCAAATACATTGTTTATAAGCTCTCTTTCGTTTTCTTCAATAGAACCTTTTTCTTCACCTTCATCTACCATCATCTTTATTTCTTCTTCTGTTACTACTTCTTCATCTTTTTCAGATACACCAAATAATTTTGATACTAAATTGGTGGAAGCAGTTAGAAGTTTTACAAAAGGTACTGTTACTATATAAATAAATCTTATAATTCCTATTGTAGCAAATGCGATTTTTTCATAACTTTTCATTGCAAGTCTTTTAGGCACAAGCTCTCCAAATACTAATGTAAAAAATGATAATATCATAGTAATAATTATAATTGATATGCTTTGCCAAACAGAAATTGAAATTTGCGGTATTAAATTATTTAAAATTGGCGCTAATTTACTTGCAAAGGCATCTGATGCAAACGCACTAGATAGAAAACCTGCAAGAGTAATTCCTATTTGTATTGTCGCTAAAAATTTGCTTGGATTTTCAAGCATCTTTAAAATTTGTTTTGCTTTTTTATCTCCATTTTTAGCTTGTTTTGCAACCTTCGCATCATTTAAAGAAATAAATGCAATCTCACTTGCTGCAAAAAAAGCATTTAAAAGTATCAATATAACTAATATAAAAATCTGTGATATCATTTTAATTTAAATTTTCCTTTCATTCTATAGTTTACAAGAAATATTATATATTTAAACTGTTTTTGTTGTCAATTGCTTAGAATACAAATTTATAATTATTTACTTGCTACTGGTAAAATTGGAACTTTTGCACTATCTAACATTATCATATCTATATAATTTGCGTAATCTTTTCTTGTCATATGTAATGTGACATTTTCTCCTTCAAGTTCTTTATTTTGTGTAAATATTTCATCTATATAATTATTATAGATATTATCTTTTGTTAAATTTGTTACATTTTTTCTATTAATAGTATTTATAAAATTGTTTACATTATGCAAATTAGTTTCGTTTGTTTCATTTATTATTTTTTTGTTAATGTTTGTTGTTGTTATATTTGATACTTCTGTTATATTATTTTCGATTACATTTTTACTTTCTTCTGTTACATTTATTTCTTTATTTAAAACAGTAAATTCTTCTGTAACAGGTTTTGTACTTTCTACTTTTATAGTAATATTTTCTTGATTTCCTACATCAATTTCTATTAATGCTTTATTTATATTATATCCATCAACTGTACTTGTTTGTTGTAAGTAGTATTTTCCTTTAGTAATTTTTGTATTAATTTTCCCTTCTTCATTTGTTACTAAATCTCTTTTTACTACTGTTCCATCTTCTTTAATTATAGAAAACATATTTTCTTTTATAGGTAGTTTTGTTTCTTTATCTTGATTTAATATTTCCAAATTAACTTCTGTTATAACTTTTTCAGCAAAGCTAGCTGATGAAATAAGTCCTGTTTTTTCAGCAAATAGATATTGATCTTCTAAAGCATTTGTTTTTCTATAGGTGTATAAATATGCTCCATTCATTTCATAATTAAATTGAAGTTTTATATCTTGCTCTATATCTTTTGGTACTATTAGATAAAATATATCTCCATCATTAAAAGTATTTTTTATTTCATTGGTTAATTTGTCTACTATTTTAACGTCTTCTCCCTTTACTATTGTAATATCACCAGGAATTGTATTTCCTGATTCAATATGATATTCTTTATATTTATAATCATTATTTTCTTCGTAAGTTTTCCACTTTGTAGCCTTTGTAGTAATATTTATTGTACTAGGCTTTTCTTTAGAAGCATTTATTAATATGTCTTTTGCAGTATTTAAAATTCTATTTGCTCTTTCTTCTTCTCCCTCTATAATTTTATAATCTTCTATATTTCTTCCTTCTTTTGATATATATATTGCTTCTTGTGTTGCAATATATGCTTCTTCTAAATTATTGCTTCCTAATTCTTCCCAAGTTTTACATCCATATCCATTTTTCAAAATATTTTTTATTTTTTCATCATTATAAAATTCTATATCACTTGTTGTAAATGAAGTCATTACATTATTTTTCTTCATAACATATACTGGTATATTCTCCTCTGTAAATCTTAATACAATTTTTCTTTCTTCTTCATTATATGAATATGGCATATTGTTATATTCTGTTGCACTGATTTTAATTTCCTTTCCAACTAAGCTTGCACTACTAATGCTTGAAATGTTTATTACTGTAATAATAATTGCTAATATACTAACTATTTTATGCTTTATTTTATATTTTATTTTCATATTTTACACCTTTATATAGTAAACTTACTATATCCTTTCTATTTTCATTTTTGTTAGATTTTAACTTCTATCGCTTGTACACATCTTCTGTTTTCTGGTTCTTCTAATATTCCAGTAATTAAAGTAAGTCTATTATCTTCTGTTGAACTTAAATAAGACCAATCCGTCTCTTTTATTTTTATATTAGTACTAACTATATATTCTTTTTTTAAGTCACCTTTAATATAAATAATTACATCTCCTTCGATTAACTCTGCTAATTTTTCAAAATAATTTTCTTTATAGCCAGAACTTGCTGCAATTAACCCTATATTACCAGTGTCTCTAGGTGTCTCTTTAAAATGTCCAACATAATTATTTATAACTTCTCCTGAAGTACCTTCTTTAATTTCTGCTGACATATCTATTTTAGGTATAATTAACCTCCATTCTTCTTCAATTTCCTCAGAATTTTTTTCTTTAATATTATCTTTAGCTACCTTTGAGCTTATTTGCACACTATTATTTTTTAGGTTAAAAATAATAAGTGTTAAGAAATTTGTTTGTATAAATATAATAACAGCAATAATAAGTGTTACTATACTAATACATCTTTTGCCACAACAATTCATGCATTACACCACACTCCTACATATTCAATTTTTAATTTTTGGATTTTAATTTAGATCTAAATTTTTTAGAATGTTTCAAAACAAAGTTTGAAACTTTTCTAGAAATTAATATGTTATTATTATAATATTATTTTATTGTTTTGTAAAGATTTTTTCATTGACAAGAAGTGCCAAAATTCGACTTTTAGCACTTCTAAATATTATTTAATATTTGGATATTTCACCTATATTTAAGCTTTTTCAGCATTCCTCCTATGTTTATTTATATTAAATACTAATTTTAACTAATAGCTTATTTATATCTTCCTCCTTTGTACCTTTTACATTTTACATATAATTTATGTTCTAATTGTGAATTAATTGTAATGTTTTAATTTGTTAATTATTTACATAATTTCATTTATGTATTGCATTTTGTAAATTATTGTGTTATACTTAAAATATGTTAGCAATAGTGCTAGCTAAAACGCTTCTAGATTAAGGAGGACTAAATTATGCGGAAGAAGCAAAACCATTGTACATCCAATTTTTTGAAAAACAGCGGCAATAAGCAGCGCAACGGCGGCACGGTGGCTGGCGGCAAGCGCCTCAAGATCCTGAGGAGGTAGCCATATGCGGAAGTATTTTTCTGGATTTCTCTAGCGTTAATTGCAACTATTGATAATGTGGAGATTGCCCCATTGCGTAGGCGTCAGAAGACAAGCGTCAGGAGGTAACCCTATGCGGATGTATTTTTCTGGATTTCTCTAGCGTTAATTGTAACTGTCAATCATTGGGGAAATTGCCCCGTTGCGTAGGCGTCAGAAGACAAGCGTCAGGAGGTAACCCTATGCGGATGTATTTTTCTGGATTTATTTAGTAATACCAACTTAATATTGTAACCGGCAAAGCCGGTGAAACCGGGGAACAATGTATGTTCCCCGGCATTTTTATATATAAAAAAATTTTGAGTAGAAATCGCTAAACTATTTCTACCCAAAACTTTTTTACATATCTTATTTATTTAATCCTTTTTTATTTCTTAAAAATGATGGTATGTCTAAATCACTTGAGTTTGATGAACTTTCAGTTGATGTTGGAATTGAATTTATTTTTTTATCCCAAGCTTTTGTTACTTTTTCTGCTACACCTATTGTTGAGATTGGAAAATCTTGTTCAAATCCTGTTGCAATAACTGTTATTGAGATTTCATCTCCCATATTTTCATCTATAACTGCACCAAAGATTATATTTGCTTCTGGGTCTACACTACGTTGTACTAATTCTGCTGCTGTATTTACTTCGTGTAATCCAAGTTCTGATCCACCAGTAATATTAATGATAACTCCTCTTGCTCCTTCTATTGATGTTTCTAGTAATGGACTTTGAATTGCTTGTTTTGCAGCATCTTCTGCTCTATTTTCTCCTGATGCTCTACCTATACCCATATGTGCCATACCAGTATTAAGCATTATTGTTTTAACATCTGCAAAATCTAAGTTTACAAGACCTGGTACTGCAATTAAGTCTGATATACCTTGTACACCTTGTCTTAAAACATCATCAGCCATTCTAAATGCATCTACAATAGAGGTTTTTCTATCTATTATTTGTAATAGTTTATCATTTGGTATTACAACTAATGTATCCACTTTACCTTTTAAACTTTCAATTCCACGTTCTGCTTGTGAAAGTCTTTTTTTACCTTCAAATGTAAATGGTTTTGTAACAACTCCTATTGTTAATATTCCCATTTCTTTTGCCGCAGCTGCTACTATAGGGGCTGCACCTGTTCCTGTTCCTCCTCCCATACCAGCTGTTACGAATACCATGTCTGCACCACGTAATACTTCTGTTATTTCTGATTTATTTTCTTCTGATGATTGAGCTCCTATATCTGGATGTGCACCTGCTCCTAATCCTCTTGTTATTTTTTCTCCTATTTGAATTTTACTTCCTGCTTTAGATTCTTGTAATGCTTGTTTGTCTGTATTTACAGAAATAAATTCTACTCCTCTTATTCCAGATTCAACCATTCTATTTACAGCATTATTTCCTGCT
>JAAVZA010000054.1 GCA_022791395.1 Clostridia bacterium | reverse complement strand
CTGTTTCTTTTCCTAAACTTTGTGCTATTTCTGGAACGCTTCTATCTATTTCAAATTGCCAGCCTTCTACTGTTACTATGTTTCCTTCTACTTCCATATTATTTTGTTTTAATTTATTATCTATATAATCGTTTTCATTATATTCTTGCTTTGTTATTTTATCTCCTTGTAATTCTACTAATACTGCCTCTAGCTTCTCTCTTGCTCCTGCTTGCTTATAATCTTCTCCTGCTTTTTGTGCTGTACTAAATAAGCCATTTTCTCCTAATATTAGATTTATCGTTACTCCTGCAAGTATTAAAAGAATTATTATGGTTATTATTAATGCTATTAATGTTATTCCATCATTTTTACTTTTCACTCTTAATTTTTCTCTATGCATTTTCTTTTGTTCCTCCTTAATTTAATTATTTCCTTTGTTTTTACTTTTATTCTATATGTCTTTATATTAGTACTATTAAATAGATAATTAATATGTACACATATTATAATAACTTATATTACTTGTCAAGTTTTATTGTAAAGTTGTATATATTAACTTAATATTAATATAATATACAAAAATAGTACAATTGTTTTTAACATTGTACTATTTTTTCTTTAATCATCATACTTATCTGCTTCATCGAATACTATTTCTTCTTTAGCATCTTCTACTGGTTCTTCGTATTCATACTCATATACTATGTTTTTAGGTTCTCTTTGCTTTCTTGGTATCGTTTTTTGTACAACATGTGAATACTCTTCTTTTACTTTCTCTTTTAATTCTTGTTTTGTTTTTTGTTCTTCTTTCTTTTGTCTTATTTCCTCTTGTCTTGTTTTATTTTTTTCTTCTTTTTTATTTTGTATTGATTTATTTATTAAATTGTTAGCTTTTTCTACCAAATCTGGCATATAATCTAATAATTTATCTAAACAAGAATCGTGATCTACTGGCAATAGTTTTACTCCACTTGGTTGCACTATTAAAAATGCTACTGGCATAATATTTACACCTGCTCCTGCTCCACCTCCAAATGGCAATCTATATTGTATTTGCTCATCTTTATCTTTTTTGGTATATTCATCTATTGTTTCTCCCCTAAATTCACTTCCTCCTGCCGCAAAGCCGAAGCATACTTTTGAAATAGGTATAATTACTACATTGTTTGAGGTTTCGATTGGCTCACCTATAATTGTATTTACATCTACCATATCTTGTATACTATTCATAGCTGTAATCATAAGACCTTCTATTGGATGTTCGTTCATTTTCCTCCACTCTCCTTTTCTTTATTAAAAGATATATTATAGAAATAATATGTACCATTTTTACCTTAATTATACAATTTAAATTTAGTTTTATTATATTTTTATCTTGATATATTGGATGTATTTCATAATTATATCTTTCCTTATCGTATTTTTTTATTCCCCTTGCAAGCCCTATTCCAATTATACTTGCTAAAATTGTAATTATTGCAGAGGTTAAAAATATATCTATAGTTCCTATCTCTAGTTTCAAATTTAATTTATCTATTCTAATTTGTAACTTCTTTACAATTTGTTTTAAATCTTTTTTACTTGGCATATTAGTTTTTGCTTGCTTAAAATCTATTTTTTTTACCTTTTCTTTAACCTTTAGCTTATCTATCAATTCTTTATCTATTTTTATTGAAAATATTTTTAATTTGTTTAGAAAAAGTAATTCAAAAAACACTTTATAATCAATATTTAATTTTCCACCTTCATTATAATTTGATGCCTTGAATTTCTCTATTCTAACTGATATTGTTGATAAAATGATTACTGTAACCAGTAATATTAAAAATAAGCAAATAAAAAAAACTAATACCATAAAAACACCTTCTTTATAGTATTAGTTTTTCCATATTTTTCTTGTTTATACAATATATACTATTTTTACTCAGCTTGCAATGTAAAAGGACTTAGTGCCCAAGGAAACGCATTACCATCTGGTTTAAGCCAAAATTTAATATAATAAGAGTCACTCAATTCCGACACATCTAATTCTACGCTAACTCCACTACCATTAGGAACATTATATTTCTTTTCAAATGATACCACATATTCAGTAGAATCAGGATTTTCCAAAAGACCTAAAGTAATAATTGAGTTATGTCCAGATGCACCCGCACTACTACTTGTATAGCTTAAAGTCAATTTGTCATAATTTTTAACATCAATTTTCTGCGAAGAAATAACATATACTCCATTTGAATTTCCTGCTCTAATTTGATCGTTTGGATCTTGTCCTACAATTAACCACTTACCACTACGAAGAATATCTGTTAAGTAACCATTAAACAACTTAACTACACCTTTAAAAACAATCCCTTTTGAAATTGATTCTATTTTATTTCCAGCTCTATCTATACTTAAAACATGCAAATAGTATGTTCCTAGATTTGATTCTGTAATGCTTATATTTTTTGGATTTTCATTAAAGTTTAGAGAACTATTCCAAACTTCATTATCTTCTCCTAATTTATCTTTGTTTTTATCAATTATATATTTACATTTTTCTATATCTATTCCACTTTCTAAATCACTTTGTGTCACTGTTGCTTCAATGGTTTCATTTACATTTGCTTGTTCTTTATTAAAGGTTATTATTGCTGACTGTGGTGGTAATGCATCTATTGTGTTTATTTTTCCTGAAAATTTATATCCTATTTCATTTGTTGTCTTATCTATTATTCTTCCATATATGGTTATGTTTTTTCTTACTTCTATTATACTTCCAGCTGTATAATCTACCCAATTTGTACTAGTAT
>JAAVZA010000053.1 GCA_022791395.1 Clostridia bacterium | reverse complement strand
GCTTCTGTTGCAACTCTACCTAAAGGTTTTCCTTCTGCATCAATGATATACCATTTTCTTTCAATATCATCTTTTTTTATGCTGTATGTTGTATTATTCATGGTAATAAATACCCTCCATTCATTAATTTCTCTTTACAATGTATTATAAAGCAAAATAAAACTACCGGGGAGAAGTTTTCTCTTTCTTTATAATAATGCTTAATTATTCTATTACAAAATATATAAAAAGTCAATATTTATCGAAGAATTTATTTACATTTATGTAAAAATAATGTTATAATTTCTATGAATATGTGATTTAAATTATACTTTGTTATAAGGATTGGTGCTAAAAATGAAAATAAATATGAGAAATATTTTATTCGGTATTATTATAATTATATGTATTGTTGCTATTAATTGGGGTATATATTGGCAATTTTTTAGAAAAACTACCTTCCCTTCTACTCCAGATTCAAATATTCCAGTAGTAAATCAAGAGCAATTAGCAAAAGATTTTAACAATATTTTTAGTAATACTTTAGATTATCAAGGTTATGATGTAAATATAACTGGTATTACAAAACTAAAATCTAGTGAAGACTTGATATATACCTGGGTAACCAGAGAATCAAGTGTTGAAAATAAATATGATTTAAATTTGAATATTCCTCGTGTAAATATATCTAGTGTTTCTGCGCAGAAATTCAATGAAACAATAAAAAATACCTATGTTAATAAAGCAAATGATATTATTTTACATTCAAATAGCCATACTATTTATACAGTTGAATATATGAGTTATATAAATAGTAATATTTTATCATTAGTTATAAAATCTACTTTGAAAGAAGGAAATAATCCTCAAAGAGTAATAATACAAACTTATAATTACAATTTAAGTACAAATGAAGAAGTAACCTTTAGTCAAATGTTAGAAATAAAAGAATTAGAAGAACCTACAGTTAAAGCTTCTGTTATAAAAGCAGTACAAAATGCAAATGTAGAAGCCCGGTAATCTTAGAAACTTAGGTTATAATGTATATATACGAGATTTATCAAGTAATATTTACGAACCCTCTAATACATCAAATTTTATTTTAGGTAAAAATAATTGTTTATATATAATTTATCCATATGGTAACTCTAATTTTACAGATGCAATGGACGTAGTTGTATTTTAGTATGCTTTGTGTTATAATTTATTTACCAAATATGGAGGTAAGCATTTATGGAAAAGAAAACTTTTGATTTTCCAAAACATTGTACCCCTGAAAGATGTCTTGTTTGTAATCGTCGGTCCCGTTGTCCAGAATGTAAAGGTAAATGCAAGCAGTGCATCTTCAAGCAGTTTCCATGTGAACGAAAAAAAGGCCAGTAATGGTCTCTTTTTCGTTCATTTTGTTTTTATTACATCTTTCTAAATACACCAGCAACTTTTCCAAGTATCTTACAATCTGGTACTATTATTGGATCCATTGTAGAATTTTCAGGTTGTAAACGTATATGATCTTTTTCTTTATAGAAGGTTTTTACTGTTGCCTCATCTTCTATTAAAGCCACTACAATTTCTCCATTATTTGCTGCATTTTGTTTTTTTACTAATATATAATCTCCATCCAAAATTCCAGCCTCTATCATACTCTCTCCTCTAACAGTAAGCATAAAAGATTCACTATTTCCAACAAAGTCTATTGGAATTGGGAATGTATCTGTTATATTCTCTACTGCTAAAATTGGTGCCCCTGCTGTTATTTTTCCGATTACAGGTACTTCCACCATTTCTTTTCCAGAATAAAATTCTTTCATGGTAGTTTGATTTTTATTTTCTCCTGCTCCACCTTTTAATAGTTTTAGAGTTCTTCCTTTTTGAGATTCTTTTTTAATATATCCTTTTTCCTCTAATTTTGCTAAATATCCATGTACTGTAGCAGTTGATTTTAACCCTACTGCTTTTCCTATTTCTCTTACAGAAGGTGGATAACTATTTATTTGTATTTGTTTTTCAATAAACTTCAAAATTGCTTTTTCTCTTTTTCCTAGTTCGTTTGGATCTTTTTTATTCATATAAAAATCACTCCTTTTTCTATTTGGCTATATGGTATCATAAAAACAAAAAAAAGTCAAACAAATTTTTCAAAAAAATTTGTTTGACTTTACTTATGATATTAATCCATACTATTACTCCTAAAACATTCTCTTCTAATTTAAGTTTACTTAGTTATTTTTTACTTTCACTTCTTTAACTTCTCCCCAATCTTGTGAGTTATTTGAAGAATAATAAATTCCTATTTTTTTAGTACCCTCTGGTATTATATACTCCGTCTCCAAGTCAGCAACATGTCCTGTCATCATTTCACTTGATATTTCTTCATCTTTCTCATTATAATATTTTATTCCATGAGTTGTACCATGTCCCATTGACCTTAATATTATTATTGTTTTTCCTTGCATTTCTGCTGATACATATACATAATTTTCAATTGGTCCTGTGCCTTTATAAGATACTTTTGTACTATTATCTTCATCATAAGCTTCTATTCCTAATGCGTCACTTGGCAATACTGCTTCATAGTTTGTGATATCCGTTTCTTTTCCTTCTAAATCGACTCCTTTTGCATATAATGTTTCTCCAATTTCTAATAGTATTTCTTCTCCTGAATACTTCTTCCACTCGCCAGTATTTACTTTATATAATTGTTCAACACTTGTCACATAATACTCTATTTGTATTTTATTATATCCATTTCTTATTTTATTGTCAGATAATTCTGGATAATATGATTTTATTTTAAATTCTGGTTGATTCTTTACTTTTATTTCATGTATCCAACCCCAATCAGCCCCTTGAGTTGAAGAATAATAAATTCCTATCTTTTTAGTACCTTCTGGTATTATATACTCAGTCTCCAAGTCAGCAATATGTCCTGTCATCATTTCACTTGATATTTCTTCATCTTTCTCATTATAATATTTTATTCCATGAGTTGTATAATGTCCCATTGATCTTAATATTACAATTGTTTTTCCTTGCATTTCTGTTGATACATATATATAATTTTCAATTGGTCCTGTACCTTTATAAATTACTTTTGTACTATTGTCTCCGTCATATGCTTCTGGTCCTAGAGCATAATTTGACACAACCTTATCTACTTGTGTTTGCGTATAACAGTCTGGATTTGATTTCACTACGCTTTTTGCTATAATTGAATTACTTGATGGTTTAAATTCTCCACTGTAAATATTCCAAGTTGTTCCGTTATCTTCACTATAGAAATGTTCTAAGTTCTCGTTTTCTTCATAAATAATCTGTACTTTTGCTCCTTCTATTCCATATTGTGTTAAAACAGGATATGCTTCATCTGATTTTATTACTGGCGCTATTGGTTTTAAATTACTAATATGTACTGTTTTTGTTCTTTTTGATCCGTTCGATGCTTCTACTACAAATTTATATTTTCCGTTTTGCTTCACTTTATATTCAACTTCATTTACATCTTCTTCATAATTTCCATCTGGTTTTATTATTTTTGTTATACTTCCTTCACTTATCGTTGCTTTTAATGTTATCGTTAATTCATTAATTCCTATTGTTTCATCACTTATTGTGTATGTTATTATTGGTTTAATTCCTGGTTTTTCTACTATAACTTCATACTCTTCTGTTATTGTATAGTCATAACCTTTATATTCTCCTACAATTTGTCCTTCGTCATCTTTTTCTATAGTTATATCTTTTAATTTATTAGGTAGTTTTTGCTCTAATATATCAATTGTTAATTCTTTACCATTTTCTAGTTCTTCTATTTTTATATCTACTATTGCATATTCTATTTCTTCTTTTATTGCTGCTTTCTCATAGTCTTCTCCTGCTCTTTTGGCTGTATTAAATAATCCATTTTCTCCTAATGTTAAATTTATTGTTACTCCTGCTAGTATTAAAAGAATTATTATTGTTATTATTAATGCTATTAGGGTAATGGCATTTGGGCTTGCATTCCATATACTCCATACACTGTTTTTATTAGTTTTATCTACAATTTTACCTTTCACTTTCTTTTGTACCTCCATTACTTGACGTTAAATGTCATAATAATTATATTTAATATGACATTTAATGTCAATATAATTTTTAAAATAAATATGCCATAATTTGTCTAGGTGATAAAAAATGATAAAAGAAAAACGCAAAATTTTAGGATATACTCAAACTCAAATGGCTGATTTATTAAATATCAGTTTACGTCAATATGTAAGAATAGATACAGAAGAAGATTTACCTAGAAGAGATATATTAAAGATGCTAATAAAAATACTTGATTTATCCAATGAAGAAATTGGTATATATATTCGTTCTATAACGAAAGATGTAAAATGATTTTTTATTTTACTTCTTTTACTATTAACTTTTGAATAGTATATAACTCATTTTTCATTAATTCTATTTTATTGACATTTTATAATATTTTATGCTTTATATGTTCATACACATTTTGAGGTGTATTTTTTTAACTTATTATTATCAAAAAGACTTTTATTCTTAATTAATTTTTTCTTACTATTTTTCACGTAAGTAAAACAAATTCAATTGTAAAGGAGGCTTTAATTTATTTATATATGCCTTAAAATTTTGTGTAAATTTATTTTAAATTTTATAATTTAGAAAGGATTTGCCTATGATTAATGAACAAATTAAAATACCTTTAACGTATGAAGAACATTCTTCCATTAAAAATAATGATATTCTTTTGCCTACTATTGACGTAGTTTTTAAAGCTTTATTTGGTGAAGTTGGTAGTGAAAAAATTACTTCTCGATTTTTAGAAAGTATTTTACAAAGAAAAATTGAAACTTTAGATTTGTCTCGGTTCTCCTTTACTTAGTGCTGAACATTATGGTGATAAACTAGGCATTGTTGATTTGGTTGCCAAAATTAATAATAATGAAATTTGTAATATTGAAATGCAAATTGCTAAGCAAGATACTATTATTGAACGATTATTATTTTATTGGAGTAGACTTTATTCAAGACAGATTAAGCAAGGTGATGATTATTCTGTTCTTCAAAAGACTATTGTTATTTTAATTGCTAATTTTGAGATTAATTTTTTGAAAGATTTAGAATATTTTACAAAATGGAAGATAATTGAAGAAAAACATCGTAGTACCATATTGACAGAAAAGTTTGAAATTTGTATAATAGAATTACCTAAAGTATATAAACTAAAAGACAAAAGTGATGAATTGCTAGATTGGTTATTCTTTCTAATGGATCCAAAATCTAATAGGGTGGTGGAAAAAATGAAAGTAAATAAAGAGTTAAAACAAGCTAAAGAAAAATTAGAAGAGATTAGTAATGATGAACAATTAGAACAACTTGCTTGGTTAAGGTATAAAGCTATATTAGAAGAAAATACTGCAAGAAGTGAAGGAAAAAAACAACGGCTTTATGGAGGTTGCTAAAAAATTATTAAAAAATGGCATAGATATATCTTTAATCCATGATGCAACTGGATTATCAATAGAAGAAATTGAGAAATTAAGAGCATAAAATAGTTGTAAAAAGCAAAATGCAAGATTATACCTGCGTTTTGCTTTTATCTTAAAAATAGTATTTTTCTGTTTATTGTAAAAGTTATATTATATTATTTTATTAATCATACCATTCTAATTCCCAACCATCTAGTATAACTGTATCTCCTTCCCCGACTCCTAATTCTTTTAATTTTGCTTCTATTCCTAATTCTCTTAATGATTTTTGGAAATAATGCATAGACTCGTTATCTTCTAAATTTATTCTTCCCATAAGTCTTACTACTGCTGGTCCTTCTACTATAAAAATCTTACCATCCTTTGTTACACTAAATTGATCTTTTTCGTTATCTAACGTATATACCATTTTTTCTTCTATTTCTATTAACTCTTCTTTTGGTAATTCTTTCAAAATTTTAGTTACTCTATCCATAAGAGCATCTATTCCTTCTCCTGTTGCTGCAGATATTTTATATATCTCCATGTTCTTTTCTTTTGCAAGTTTTTCTAATTCTTTATATTGTTCCTCATTTTGCATTACATCTACTTTATTTGCAACAATAATTTGCGTTCTTTTACTTAACTTCTCACTATAACTTTCTAATTCTTTATTTATGGTATAGAAATCTTCTACTGGATTTCTTCCTTCTATTCCAGAAACATCAATTACGTGTAATAATAATCTTGTCCTTTCAATATGTCTTAAAAATTGAATACCCAGTCCTACTCCTGTACTTGCTCCTTCTATAATTCCTGGAATATCTGCAATTACAAAAGAATCGCCATAATTTGATTTCACGACCCCTAAGTTTGGTATAATTGTTGTAAAATGATAATCTGCAATTTTAGGTTTGGCAGAGGTTACCTTTGAAAGAAAAGTAGATTTTCCGACATTAGGAAACCCAATTAATCCAACATCTGCAAGTAATTTTAGTTCTAGTATTACTTCTTTTTCTTTTCCTTTTTCTCCATCTTGGGAAAACCTAGGTGCTTGACGAGTTGATGTTGCAAAATGCACATTTCCTTTACCACCTCTACCACCTTGTAAAACTAATTCCTTTTGATGCTCCTTTGATAAATCTGCTACAACTCTACCAGTCTCGGCATCTTTAATAATGGTCCCTAAAGGTACACCTATATATAAATCTTCTCCTTTTTTTCCATAACAATTATTTCCGCTTCCATCTTCCCCATTTTCAGCTTTAAAACTTTTTTTATATCTAAAATCTAATAATGTATTTAAATCCTTATCAACAAAAAAATAGATACTTCCTCCGAATTCCTCCGTCTCCTCCGTCAGGTCCGTCCCGCTGCTACATACTTTTCTCTTCTAAAAGTTGCTGCTCCATTTCCTCCATTACCAGATTTTATTGTAATTTTTGCATAATCTGTAAACATACTTTTCTCCCTCTAATATAAATCATTATCTTCTTCATCTATTCCATCTTCCAGTCTAAATGCTGGAGACATAATTAATAATAATTTCATTTTACCTGCAAAGACAAATTTTGAATTAGCAGGTATTTCTATACAGTCATCTTTCTTAACTTCATAAATTTGATTATTAATTTTAAATTTTCCTGTTCCTTCTAAAACATAATATATTTTTGAACTACGATTATTAGTATGATATTTATCATGTCCTTTAAAACAGTCTTCCACACTCATACTAATTTCTTTTGTAAATAAATTATAATTATATCCTTTTAATCCTTGTTGCTCAAATGATGCCTCTTTAGGTAATTTTTTAATATATTCCATTTTTATACCTCTTTAAAATAATCTAATTTCATAGCTTCCTTAACTTTAGCCATTGTAACTTTAGCTTCTTCTCTTGCTTTTAAAGTACCTTCCATTAATATTTCTTTTACAACTTCAGGTCTTTCTTCATAATAATGCCTTTTTTCTCTAATTGGTGCTAGATGCTCTGTTATATTTTTTATTAACTGCTTTTTACAAGCAACACATCCACGCAATCCTTTTTTACATTCCTCACATATTGTTTTTACTTCATCTTTACTAAATAAATTATGATAGTATGCTACCATACATATATCTGGATTTCCTGGATCATCTTTTTTTATTCTTCCTGGATCTGTTACTGCACTCATTACTTTTTCTTTTATTGTTTCTTCGTCATCTGAAAGATATATTGCATTTCCTAAAGATTTTCCCATTTTCTCATTTCCATCTAGTCCTTTAATACGCTTGTTTTCTCCTAAGTATGCTTGAGGTTCAAGTAATATTTCTCCATATATACTATTAAATTTCCTTACAATTTCTCTACATTGTTCTATTAATGGTAATTGATCTTCACCTACTGGAATAACAGTTGCCCCAAAAGCTGTAATATCTGCTGCTTGGCTAACTGGATATCCTAAAAATCCATAGGTAACACTTTCTCCAAACAAGTCTCTTTTTTGTGCAATTTCAGTTTTTACAGTTGGGTTTCTTTGTAACCTTGCAATAGTAACAAGATTAGAATAGAATACTGTAAGTTCAGCAATTTCAGGTATCATAGATTGTAAAAATATTGTTGCCTTATTTGGATCTATTCCTACTGCTAACTGATCCATAACAATCTCTTTTACATTATTTTTTACTTTTTCAGGATTATTAAAATTATCTGTTAATGCTTGCACATCTGCAACTTCTATATATGTTTCATATTCGTTTTGAAGTTTTACTCTATTTTGAAGTGAGCCAAAATAATGACCAATATGTAATTTTCCTGTTGGTCTATCACCTGTTAATATTCTATTACTATTTTTTCCGTGTCTCCATATGTTTTCCTCTTTTCTTTTATATACATAGTATTATACTCTAATTTTGTATAAAAAACAACTTATATTTATAAATAGGCAAAAGTTATATCTGTATAAATATATTTGGACAAGCAAATAAAATTAATATTTTATCTACTTGACGAAATTTATCAAAAAATGTATTATATATTATATTACATTTTTGGAGGAAATATTTATGTTTAAACATATACCAAATATATTAACAATAATAAGATTTTTCTTAATTCCAGTAATTATTGCCTATTTAATTGAGGGTAATTATATTTTAGCTTTTGTATTCTTAACTTTATCTGGAATAACTGATATTTTAGATGGGTTTATAGCAAGAAAATTTAATTTTATAACCAATTTTGGAAAATTAATTGATCCACTTGCCGATAAAGCAACACAAATTTCTGTACTTGCAGTACTTGCACTACAAAATATAATACCTTTATGGATTTTAGTTGTAGTGGTTTTAAAGGAATTTGCTATGATTTCTGGTGCATCTTTTCTTTATGGTAAAGAATTTGTAGTATCAAGTAAATGGTATGGAAAATTATCAACAGTATTATTTTACGTTGCAATTGTAAGCTCTTTCTTTATAAGACAATTTAATGCTACTATACTAAATCATCCTGAATATAGTATGCCTACACTTCCTGCATTTGACCAATACTTATATTATTTAGCTTTAATTGCTACAATATTTTCACTAATAATGTACTTTAGAGCATTCTATTCTCAAGGATATTTAAAAAAAGAAAATTTAAAAATAGATTAAGATAAATAAAATCGGGGAACGCCAAACTTCAGCGTTCCCCTTAATGTTAACCTCCATAATGTAATTCAACTCTACAAGAATTGAATATGGCCCTATCACCACTACTGGAGGCAACCCGAAAGTTGTTTTTATAAATATATATATATATCATTTACCATTTTTTGTCAAATCTATTCATAGTTTTCTAAAATACTATTTAACTCTTCTTTACCATAGACCATAATCCCTTGTTGTATTTCCATTTTATCATTTTCTGTTAAATACTCTATAGAAATACCTGTTAATTCTTCTAATTCTTCTTTAGTATCTTTATCAATTTTATATACAGCAATAACTCCATCTTTTTCTCTTAGCACATAGTGTTCATTACAAACTCCTTCTACCTCTTTTATTAATACTACTTCCATATTAGAAAATTCTTCAATTTCCCACTCTTTACTTTTTTCTATTAATTCTTTTTCAGTTAAATTTACTAGGTCATCTGTAATCCTTTTATATTCCTTGATTATATGTCCACATTCTTTATATTTTCTTTTTAAAATAAGCGTTGCATTTGGAGATATTTTTTCTTCATTTGTACCCGTATTAACAGTTATATCATTTTTTACACTATAATTTACTTGATTTAAAATTGTTTCATTATTTGTACTAGTATTATTAATTTGATTTTTGGGTTTATTATTCATATTAAAGATAGAAACGCCAACACATACTGCAATAACAATTATTATAGCAGCTCCTAATAAAATTCCCCATTTTTTCATATACTACCTTCTTTCTTAAATTAAATCTAAGTTTTATATAGTATTTTCAAAAATAGGGATTTTTATACAAATTTGACATTTGTTTTATTATTGTTACTATTTTAGTTTGTTTTTAAATATGCTATTACTGCTTCTTTTATTAATTCATTAATTGAAATGTTTTTTTCTATTGATTTCATTTTTGTTTTATTATGAAGTTCAACTCCTAATCTTACATTTAATGAACCCTTGCATTGTTTTTCTGGTTCTTCATTATCCATTTTACAACATTCTAAATAATAATCAATAGCATCTTTAAAATCTTTTTTTAATTCTTTAACAGTAGTACCTTCAAATGATGTTGAAGTATTCTTCAACCCTTCTATTACTCCAAAAAAGCATTCATCTTCATCACTATACCTTATTTCTGCCCAATAACCTTTATATTTCATAATATTATTCATTATAAAATCCTCCATTCTTCTAATGATTTTAGTATTTCGTTGAGTTGATAACCTTTTAAAATTTTACTAGGATGTGGTTTATGTAATGCAATCTTTTGGTTATATTTATTTTTAAATATAACTTTAGACCCTGATGGCCTTTATTATTTTCAATAAATCCTAAATTATTTAATACTCTTTTTGCCTCGTTATATGTAAAATCTTTTGGTTTTGATTTTAATCTATCAATTTCTTTTTCTAATGTACCCATTTATTATACTCCTTTACTTTTAATTTTGCAACTATTTTTAGTTGCACATTATAATTTTTGTTAATGTTCATTCTATAAATTTTACAAAATTAGCTGTTGTATAATTGTATTTATCTTTATTCTCTTTCCATTTGTTTTTATTGTAATTTCTCCACACTCATCAGTTCTATATGTTCTTATATTAAAGTTTTTTAAGCGTTTAATAACCTCCTTATTTGGATGCCCAAATTTATTATTTTTCCCAACTCCGTATTATTGCAATTTTAGATTCTACTTGTTTTATAAATTGTTCTGTTGAAGAAGATTTTGATCCATGATGTGGAATTTTTAAAACTGTTGCTTTAAGCAAACTTGTATCTTTATATTTATTTAACAATTCCTTTTCCGCTACTTCCTCAATATCGCCTGTAAACATCATAGAAAAATCTTTATATAGTAATTTACAAACTAAGGAATTATTGTTTAACATATTTTCATCTATCTTATTTTTAGAATCCGGCCATAATATACTAAAATATAAATCCTTTTCAATATTAATTTTTTGTTCAGCTTCTACTATAGATACTTTAATTTTATTTTCTTTAACCAGCCTTACGAATTGTTCATAATTATCACAAGTTTCAAATTGTTTTCCTATAATTACATTTTTAACTTTTATTTTTTGCATAACATATAAAAGTCCTTGTATATGATCCAAATCAAAATGTGATATCATTATATAATCTATTTTTACTATGCCTCTATCTAACAAATATGGTAGTAGTGTATTTTTCCCGAACATCATATGTAGATGACTTAGTTCCGCCACCATCTATTAAAATTGTTTTATTTTTTGGAGTTATAATTAAGCAAGAATCTCCTTGTCCAACATCTATAAAGTGTATTTTTAAATTTTGAGGTATAAACTTTATGCTTTGAATTAAAATTACTATTAATATTATTGATATTAAAATATTAGTTTTATGATTAAAAAAAACTAGTTTAAATTTATCCACAAATGTTAAAAACTTTATTTCTAATACTCTTTTGAAGTGTTTTTTTCGTAAAAAAATTATATAGTATATTAATATAAGAAGTATGTAATAACTTATTACGAATATTAAATTTGGTGTTGCTACAATTATATTAGAAATGGATATTTCAGAAAATATATCTGCTATACTTGTAAGTAACTTTAAACATATTTCTAAAATAAAAAAACATATTTTGAACCTAAATATAATTGATAAAAAACCTAAGATAATAATTATGCCTATTATAAAACTTACAAGTATATTTGAAATTATAAATGTTAATGATATTTTATTAAATATTAATATGGTTAGTGGAAAGATAAAAATTTGTACTGAAATCGATACACTTACAATTTCTTTTATTTTATTATAAAACTTCTTTAATATTTTTTTCTTATTATGCTTTTGTGCTTTAATATTTTCACATTGCTGGTCTTCTTTTTTACTAAAAATGTATAATATATTTTTATAGAAGACTACTATTCCAATAGTTGCTGAAAATGATAAAATTAACCCCAAATTCATTATACTAAATGGATTTTGAATTAAAATAATAAGTAGTGATATACTTAGATTTGTTACAATATCACTTTTTCTATAAATAAGAGTAGCTATAATGGACATTATAGCCATAATGCAAGCTCTTTTCACTGATGGAGTTTCCCCTGTTAAGAAAATAAAAAATATTAATAATATTATTGTACATATTTTGATTACTTTTTTAGAAAATTTTAATTTTGATAATAATATACTTACTCCTAATATAACGTATGATGCATGCATTCCAGATACTGCTAACAAATGTGATAAACTACTCTCCCTAAAACTTTCTTTTATTTGATTTTCAATATCCTCATCATTCCCAAGTAATATACCTAATAATAGATTTCTATTATTCTCATTTTCTATATTTTGTTTTATTACTTCTTTTATATGGTTTGCTACTTTGACTACGATGAGTTTTATTTTAGCAATTTTTCCAGTTCCTATAATTTCAACTTGGCTAGCATTAACACTTCCATATATTCCAATAGATTTTAAATATTCCTTATAGTTAAATCCCCCATAGTTTCTTTGTATTTCTGGTTCTACAAATTTTCCTGTAAATTTTACTTTATCCCCTACTTTCAAATTATCTCTTTTTGTATTTAGATATAAGTGTACATTTTTATACTTTATTATATCTTCATCTATATTTTCTATTTTTATTTTATATCTAACTGAATATTGTTTTATTTTAGGCTCTTCCATAATAGTAGCTATAAATTTAGCCTCTTTTATATTTTTAAATATAGAGTTATATTTATTGTTCAGTATTAAAACAATTGTATTGGATACTATCATACTTATAAAGAATATTACTATTACTTTTTTTATATTAAATATGTATATATAATGTCTTATTTCTCTATTTCTTAGAACAGAATTTTTGCATATATGATTATATATAAAATGAGATATTACTATAATTATTATAAAAATGGCTATACTGATTTTACAGTATAGCCCTATTATTATTCCTAATATATATCCAAGTAGTATAATTAAAATTGGTCGATTTATCATAAATGTACCACTTCCTATATTAAGTTTCCCCCAATTTTATTTATACATAGTTTATTCTATGTGGTCTATTAAAACATTCTTGTTGCTGTTACAAATCTTGTGCTATAAGAACCTGTTAAACTTGATGTTATAACACCTGTTTTTTCAGTAGATGCATGCACAAATTTATTGTTTCCAATATATATTCCTACATGACCTATTCCAACATTAGTTCTATAGTTTTTGAAAAATACTAAATCTCCTGGTTGTAAGTTTGCTCTATCTACTTTTGTTCCTACTTTACTTTGAGCTGTTGCTGAATGTGATAAACTTACTCCAAATTTTTTATATACATACATTGTAAGTCCAGAACAGTCAAATCCTCCACTTGGAGTTGAACCACCATAAACATATCTACATCCTACAAATTGTTTTACGTAGTTTGCTACTTCTTGCCCTTTATTAGATGTAGATGTTTTAGTCTCTTCTTTTACTGTATTTTCCGTTTCTACTGATGTTGTTACTGTTTTAGTTTCAGTTCTACTTACGCTACTTCTTGAAGTTGTTTCTACTTTTTTATCAGATACATATGTTTTTATTACATATCCTGTTTGGTCATTATGCTTAATTTTATACCAATCTCCTGTTTCTTCAAGTATTGTTATTTTTGCATTTTGTGCAAATACTTTTAATACTTTTGAATCAGTATTTGGCTCTTCTCTAAAGTTAATTCCTGTTGATGAAATATATGCTGTTTTGTTTAATGACCCTTCTTGATTATTTTCTTCTTGATTATTATTTGGTTCTTGATTAGGTGTGTCATTATTTTCAGTTTGATTATTTTCGTTTTCCTTTGATACTGTTGCACCAATACTATTTAGATTTACCCATCCTAAAATAGAATCCATACTTACATATGCCCAATTATTTCTAATTCCTATAATATCTATAGTTTTATCTTTTTCAAGGTTTGCTATTACTTTTGAATTAATTAATGGTCTTATATAAACCTTTACTTCTTTTTCTAATTTAAAGGTTTCTCCTTTTTTTATTTCTTTTGTTTTAATATCTTTATCAGTATCTGTAGTATCCTTTATATCTACTGTTTCAATAAAATCTTTACTTACATATCCCTTGATTTTATTATATCTTACTTGATACCAATCGCCTTCTTTTGCAAGTACTTCTACTTCTTCTTTCTTTGGTATAATTTCTAGTACAATTGAATCATCAGATGCTGTTTTTCTTAATTTTGCCTCTTTTAGTATAGTTCCTGTGTGTGCTGCAAAGCTAG
The DNA here is from genome assembly GCA_022791395.1 of Clostridia bacterium. GTDB lineage: Bacteria > Bacillota > Clostridia > TANB77 > CAG-508 > RGIG8482. Next base: position 3,044 of record JAAVZA010000053.1, on the reverse strand, counting down.
CAATACATATTCCTATAACTAATACTAAGATGATTATCGAAGCTAGACCTGCTTTCTTTATGTTTGTCATTTTTAAAACTCCTTTTTTTGAATTACCTTTCTATTATACATCAAATATCAAAAAATGTCAATTTTACTACTTTTTAGTAATAATAGTCTAGGTATTATCAACTAAGATTTTATAGAATGTTACATATTTATTCACCGAATTCTTTTTATAATCTGGTTACATTTATTATATATATCACTTTCATTAATACCCTTTACTACCCTATTTTCCATTACAATTTTTCCATTTATAATAGTAGTTTCGACATTTGTACCTTTTATATTATATACAATTTGTGAAAATACGTTATTAATAGGTATAGAAGTTACTGTATCCATATTAATTATTATTATATCTGCTGACTTGTTTTCTTCAATTGCTCCTATCTTTTCTTCTAAGCCTAACGCTTTTGCTCCATTAACAGTTGCCATTTTTAAAACTTCATATGCTGGTAGTTCTTTTGGATTTTCTAAAATTCCTTTTTGTAAAAGTGCTGTGTATTTCATAGCCTCAAATAGATCTAAATTAGAACCACTTCCCTGTCCATCTGTTCCTATGCTTACATTTATCCCTTTATCGAGCATATATGAAATATTAGCAACCCCACAACCTAATTTTAAATTACTTACTGGACAATGTGATATATGTACATTCTCATTTGCTAATTCTTTTATTTCTTCCTTAGTTAATTTTACTGAGTGAGCAAGTACAACATGCAAATCTTTAAAATATTTTTTTATTAACTCTACAGGACTTTGTACTGAATATCCTTTTATTATGTCTTCTCTTTCCTTTGAATTCTCACAAAAATGAATATGTACTATTTTATTATATTTTCTTGCTAAATTTGCACATTTTTCTATATATGGTGCATTAGTTGTATAAAATCCATGTATTCCAATATTTAAAGTTATAGTTTCTTCTTTATCATTATATCTTTCTATTAATTCTTCTAATTCTTTTATACGTATTTCTCCATCCTTTGCTATATCCATTAGTGTTCGTGTAGTTTGAAGTCTTATTCCTGAATTTAGACCTGCTTTTATTATTTCATCTGTCATAAAATACATATCATTAATTGTAGTGCATCCTGTTTTTATCATTTCTATGAACGATAATAGTGATGCATAATAGATATCTTCTAAGTTAAGTTTATCCTCCATTGGCCAAATTTTCTTTTCTAGCCAATCTTGTAAGTTATATCCATCTAAGGTTTCTCTAAATATACTCATTGGTACATGAGCATGTGTATTTATTAAGCCTGGCATAACAATTTTTCCATTTGCATAGATTACTTTATCTACATTTTCTTCAATATTCTTAGCTATCATATTTATCTTTCCAGCTTTTATTAAAATATCAATATTTTCTTCTATTTTTTCTCTTTTATCACTCATTGATATTAAATTACAATTTTTAATTAATATATTCAAAATATATTCCTCCAAATTTATTTTTTATATTACTAATTGATTTTACTATACTAAATAATAAAAAGCAATAGGGGGCCACATACTGTGTCCCCCTATTGCCAGCAGATCGCGGCATTATGCCTCTTCGTCCCAACGGCCTCTGGTTCTCTCCTCTTTGACTCTCTTAGGGGCATCCCCAAAGACTCTTTTTATGAGCCAGTATCCAAAGATCCCCAGTGCCTCGATGACTACCAGGATAAGCATCCCCAGGAAAATCCACGGTGCGTTCTCAATCACGGCCTTAACGTCTATCCGCCCTGTAAGCCATACAATACCTCTGGCTATCCAGTAGAGAATGCAAATCCCCGCTGCCACCGCTGTCAAGAGCGCTACGCCTATCCCCAACTGCTTCAAAAATCTCCAAAATTGTTTCATACTTTTGTCCTCCTTATACGTTTTGTTTTGTTTTCTACCCATATGAAACTTTTCATTCTAATAGAATGATTATACTTATATTGTAACATATTTATGTAATCTTGTCAATATTTTCAATATATATAATAAACCAGCTATATTGGCTGGTTTATTATATTATTTTTCTTCTTCCATTCCTTTGCTTGCTTCACTCAATTTTTTATCAATATTCATATTCATAGTAAGGCTACCATATTTATTAGAATTTGAAGCATTTGCATATTCTTTTTCAACTTGTGCTAGTTTTTCTTTTACTTCATCAGATACTTCTATTTGTTCTTGTAATTGTTTTTTAGTTCTTATAGGTTTTTTATATTGTCTATTTACTTTTCTATTTATACTTTGTTTACGTTCTTCGTCAGTTTTCATATAGACATCTTCATTTCCAATCATTAATGGTCTATTCTTATATAGTAATCTTCTTATAAATCCTGGTTTATCTAATTTAACTTCTGACATATTGTTATATTCTGCTTCAAGAGCATATTCTTTTATCTGGTCATATTCTTTACGTCTTGTAAGCATTCTAAACATATTACTTGGTTTAATATAGTCCATACCTTTTCTATCATAAGTTAGAATTCTCTTTGTTGAAGCTTTAGCTTCTGCTTTTCCTTCTATAGCATTAATATAATTGTCCAATACACCTGCTAATTCTGCCTTACTAACTCCCTCTTTTTTTGCTGTATATAACGCATCTATAAAGTTTGGATCTATCTTATTTAGTAATTCCTCTTTACCTTCCCATGATGAAGCAATTCCTCTTATTTTCTTAATTGCTTCAATTTTTTCTTCCCTTGTTGTAGCTAAATTACTTTTTATATCTTTAAAATCTCGTCTAAGCTTAGATGTATATTTTTTACCACTGTCAATTTCTATAGTTATTTCTTTTCCTATAATAATATTTGTTATTGTTGGTGCTGTTGTTGGCGCTATTGTTGGCGCTGTTGTTGGTGCTGTTGTTGGTGCTGTTGTTGGTGCTGTTGTTGGCGCTATTGTTGGCGCTGTTGTTGGTGCTGTTGTTGGCGCTATTGTTGGCGCTGTTGTTGGTGCTGTTGTTGGTGCTGTTGTTGGTGCTGTTGTTGGCGCTATTGTTGGCGCTGTTGTTG
>JAAVZA010000052.1 GCA_022791395.1 Clostridia bacterium | reverse complement strand
GTGGAATGTACTATGTTGACCAAAGATGGTTAGGAGGAATGCTAACAAACTTTGGAACAATCCAAAAAAGAATTGAAAGACTTAATGAATTAGAAAAAATGCAAGAAGATGGAACATTTGATGTTCTACCTAAAAAAGAAGTTATTCTATTAAAGAAAGAAATGGAAAAACTAGAAAAGAACTTAGGCGGAATTAAAGATATGAAAAAAATGCCTGGAGTTATGTTTGTAGTTGATCCTAAAAAAGAAAGAATAGCTATATTAGAAGCTCGTAAATTAAACATCCCAGTAGTAGGACTTGTAGATACAAACTGCAATCCAGGAGATGTTGATTACGTTATACCAGGAAATGATGATGCAATTCGTGCTGTAAAATTAATTACAGAAGTTATTGCAAACGCAGTTATTGAAGGTAAACAAGGCGAAAGCTTTGAACCAAACCAAGAACAAGAAGTAGTAAATGAAGAACCAACAAGTATAGAAGAAGTTGTTGCAGAAGCAGAAGAAACAACTGAAGAATAATAATTTATCTTTTAAATAAGAGTATTTGTATGGGCACGGTGAGGCCGTGTCCGTTTTTTAATAAAAAGGAGGAAAAATATTATGGTTACAGCAACATTAGTAAAAGAATTAAGAGAAAAAACAGGAGCAGGAATGATGGACTGCAAAAAAGTTTTAACAGAAACAGATGGAGATATGGAAAAAGCAATTGAGCTATTACGTGAAAGAGGAATAACAAAAGCAGCTAAGAAAACAGACAGAATAGCAGCAGAAGGAATAGTTGCAGCATATGTAGCTGAAGATGGAAAAGTAGGAAGTGTTGTAGAAGTAAACTCTGAAACAGACTTCGTTGGAAAAAATGAAGAATTTAGAAGCTTCGTTGCAGACGTTGCAGAACAAATAGCAAAAGAAAATCCTGCAAATGTAGAAGAATTATTAAATCAAAAATCAATGAAAGATTCTACAAAAACAGTACAAGAAGTTTTAACAGGAAAAATAGCAACAATAGGAGAAAATATAACAATAAGAAGATTCGAAAGATTTGAAGCTAATGGTCTTGTTGAAAAATACATTCATGGAGATGGAAAAATCGGTGTACTTGTTGAATTAGAAAATGGAGACAAAGAACTTGCAAAAGATATTTGTATGCAAATAGCTGCTGCAAAACCAGAATTTTTAGATAGAGCATCAGTTCCAGCTGAACGTGTAGAAAAAGAAATGGAAATATTAAAAGTTCAAGCAATGAATGAAGGAAAACCAGCTGAAATAGCAGAAAAAATGGTACAAGGAAGAATAGGAAAATTCTATGCTGAAATATGCCTTGTTGAACAAGCTTTTGTAAAAGATCCAGAAATGAAAGTATCAAAACTATTAGAATCAAAAGGAGCAAAAATAGTAAGATTTGCAAGATTCGAAAAAGGTGAAGGAATTGAGAAAAAAGAAGAAAACTTCGTAGAAGAAGTTATGAACCAATTAAAATAATTAAAAATTGTTTAAAATTGTTGTAAAATTTAATAAAAATTGATATACTAAAGTGGAAAAAATAGTATATCAATTTTTTTATTTTAAGGAGGAAAAATTATGGAAAATGAAAATGTAGAGAATGTAAATGAAGAAGCTATAGTAGAAGCTGAAAATAATAATGGGATAAAAATATCTGATGATGTTGTTGCAGTTATTGCAGGGGTTGCTGTATCAGAAGTGCCAGGAGTTTATGGAATGGCAGGAGGATTTGCTGGCGGAATAGGTGAAGTTTTAAGTGGAAAGAAAAATTTATCTAAAGGAATTAAAGTTGAAGTAGGAGAAAAAGAAACTAAAATAGATGTAAATATTATAGTTGAATATGGTACAAGAATTCCTGATGTTGCGTTCGAAATTCAAAACAGAGTTAAAAAAGCAGTTGAGACAATGACAGGATTAAAAGTAGTTGAGACAAATGTTCACGTTCAAGGTGTTAATACAGATAATCAAGGTGTAGAAGAGGTAAAAGTAGAAGAATAAACGTGCTCTAAATAAAAAGTAAAAGAAAGGGAAAAATTATGAAAGTATTAGATAAAATAGCATTAGTATTATTTTCAAGTATTGTATTAATTATATCTGTTCTATTTTGTTTTGTAATATTTGGTTGGATTAATATAGATGTAATGGCATTATATATAAAACAAGGATTTAGTAACCCAATAATTTCAAATGTAACATTAGCAATATTAGTAGTGTTTATTCTACTTGCAATTAAAGGAATATTCTATACTACTAATACAAAGAAAAATAATGGAACAGAAAATGGAATATTGATACAAGGTGAAAATGGAAAATTATTTATATCAAAAGATACAATAAATAATATTGTTAGTGGTGTTGTAAAACAAGCGGAGGGAGCTCAAGATATTTCTTCAAGAGTATTACTAACAAAAGAAGGAACCATAAATATAGATGTTACTTTATATGTATCACAAGAAGTTATAATAAAAGATTTATCAAAGGAATTACAACAAAAAATAAAAGAGACAATAAAAAAATCAATCGATATTGATATTAAATCAGTAAATATTAATATAAAAAATATAACTCGGAGAAGTTGTTAAAAAAGGGTTAGAAGAATAAAAAAGGAATGATAAAAATGGACGGTTTTAAAAAATTTTTAAGTGAATATGCAGGAGCCATTATTGGTGGAATAATTGCACTTGTTATATTATGTACAAGATTGTATGAAGTAATAGTAGGAATAATATTAGTAGTATTAGGAATAATTATAGGAAATTATGTACAAAGAAATAAATATGATGTAAAAGAAAAATTAAAAAGTTTTATAGATAGAATATAGAATAAACTAAGAAAGGGAAAACAACTATGAACAGATCTCAGGCAAGAGAACAAGCTTTTAAACTATTATATAGTATAGAAATACAGCATGAAACAAGTGAAGAACAAGTAGAATTATATTTAGAAAATAATAATATTCCAGATGAAAAAACAAGAGAATATATTGTAGATGTTATTGATGGAATAAAACAAAACAAAAAAGAAATCAATCAATTAATTAAAGAAAATTTAAAACAAGATTGGCAACTAGAAAGAATACCTAAAATAAATATAGCACTATTGAAACTTGCAATATATGAAATTATATATAAAGAAATACCTTATAAGGTTGCAATTAATGAAGTAGTTGAACTTGCAAAAAAATATGGTGAAGACAATTCACCTACTTTTATAAATGGAATACTTGCAAGTGTTGTAAAAACTAAATTAAACTAAAAGGAAGAAAATATGGATTATAAAGCAATAACAGTAACAGATCTAAACAAATATATAAAAGATAAGGTTGCAGGAGATGAATACCTAAATAATGTATTAGTAAAAGGAGAAATATCAAATTTTAAAAATCATTATACAGGTCACTTATATTTTACTCTTAAAGATGATAATTCACTAATAAAATGTATTATGTTTAAATCCTTTGCTGAAAGACTTAAATTTACACCAAAAGACGGAATGAAGGTTATGGTATTTGGTACTGTATCTGTTTTTGAAAGAGATGGTGTATATCAAATATATTGTAAAGCAATGCAAGAAGAAGGAATGGGGAGCCTTTACAAAGCCTATGAAGAATTAAAATTAAAATTAGAAAAAGAAGGATTATTTGATATAAAATACAAAAAGAAAATTCCGTTTATGCCAAAAGTAATAGGAGTTTTGACTTCTCAAACAGGCTCTGTAATAAAAGATATTATAAATGTAAGTACAAGAAGAAATCCAAATGTATATATACGTTTATTTCCTGTACCAGTTCAAGGAGAAGGTGCAGGAATAAAAATTGCAGAAGCTATAAAATATATGGACGACAAAAAATTAGCAGATGTATTAATACTTGCAAGGGGTGGAGGATCACTTGAAGACTTGTGGCCATTTAATGAAGAAGTAGTTGCAAGAGCAATTTTTGAATCGAGTCTTCCAATAATATCAGCAGTAGGACACGAAACAGACTTTACAATAGCAGATTTTGTAGCAGATTTAAGGGCTCCAACACCATCTGCAGCAGCAGAACTTGCAGTTACAGACATAGATGAATTAAAACTAAAAATTCTAGGATATAATAATAGACTTAAACTAGCTTTGAAGAAAAAAGTAGAGTTAATGCGTCTAAGATATGAAAAATGTATGATGGCAAGAGTATTTAAAGAGCCATTACAAAGAATAAATGAACAATATATAAGAATAGATATGTTAGTAAAAAGTTTGCAACATAACATTATTAACAAATATAAGGATAGAAAGAGTGAAATGATAACATTAGTGTCAAAGTTAGATTCACTAAGTCCATTAAAAACACTAACAAGAGGATATTGTATTGCACAAAGCGAGGGAAAAACAGTAAAATCAATTAATGATGTAAAAAAAGATCAAGAAATAGATTTAAGATTTATAGATGGCAGTAAAAGAGCAAAAATAATATAGGATATTAGAATTTTGAAAGGAGATAAGTAATCTGTGGAAAATGAGGCAAATTTTGAAGAAACAATAAAAAACTTAGAACAAATTGCAAATGAATTAGAAAAAGGAGATTTAAATTTAGATGAATCAGTAGCTAAATTTGAACAAGGTATGAAACTATCTAAAATGTGTAATGATATCTTAGAAAGTGCAGAAAAAAGAATATCTATACTAATAAAAAAAGATGATGAAGTAACAGAAGAAAATTTTAATGTAGAGTAGAAAGGTTATTATAAAACTGAAAGGGGAAAATATGGAGGATATAACAGCTTTTAAGTACTTATACACCCCATTACTGTTATGGGTGAGTATACAAACCTTTAAAGTAATTTGGGATTTAGTTACTACAAAACAATTTAACTTTAAACGAATTATGGGAGCTGGAGGAATGCCAAGTTCACATTCTGCAGTAGTAACATCTATTGCAGCTTTAATAGGAAAATATGAAGGAATTACAACACCATTATTCGCACTAGCAGTAGTGTTTGCATTTGTTGTAATGTATGATGCAGCAGGCATTCGTAGAGCAGCAGGAAAACAAGCAAAATTATTAAATAAAATTGTAAATACGCCGGGTTTAACTAATTTACAAGTACAAGAAAAATTAGTAGAAGTACTTGGTCATACACCGAAACAAGTGCTAGTAGGAGCATTAATAGGAATAGCAACAGGACTAATTATGTAGGAAAAATAATAGAAAGGAAGTAGAAAAATGGGAGATATTGAAATAGCAAGAAGTGTAAAATTAAAACCAATTATGGAGGTTGCAGAAAGTCTAAATATAGACGAAGAATATGTAGAAAATTATGGTAAGTATAAAGCAAAGATTTCAGATAAAATATTTGAAAAAATAGGAAACAATAAAAATGGTAAATTAATATTAGTTACAGCAGTTAATCCAACACCTTTAGGAGAAGGAAAAACTACTATTTCTATAGGACTTGCTGATGGATTATCAAAGATAGGAAAAAAATCAGTGTTAGCACTAAGAGAACCATCGCTTGGGCCAGTATTTGGAGTAAAAGGAGGCGCAACTGGTGGAGGATATGCACAAGTTGCACCAATGGAAGATATAAATTTACATTTCACAGGTGATATTCATGCAATAACTTCTGCTAACAATCTACTTTCAGCAATGATAGATAATCATATTTATTTTGGAAATGAATTAGGCTTTAAAAAAGTAGTATGGAAAAGATGTGTAGACTTAAATGATAGACAATTAAGAAAAATTGAATGTGGTTTATCAGGAGAAAAAAATGTAGTTCCAAGAACAGATGGATTTGATATAACAGTTGCATCAGAGATAATGGCAATACTATGTTTATCTAATGATATATATGACTTAAAGAAAAGAATTGGAAATATAATAATTGGCTATAATGAAAAAGAAGAGCCAATTAGAGCAAGTGATTTAAAAGCAGAAGGTAGTTTAGCTGTATTATTAAAAGATGCAATTAAACCAAATTTAGTACAAACTTTAGAACATACACCAGCTTTTATACATGGAGGACCATTTGCTAATATTGCACATGGATGTAACAGTGTAATGGCAACAAAAATGGCACTAAAATTAGGAGATTACGTTGTAACAGAAGCTGGATTTGGAGCAGATTTAGGTGCTGAAAAATTTATTGATATAAAATGTAGAACAGCAGGAATAAAACCATCAGCAGTAGTATGTGTTGCAACAATGAAAGCATTAAAATATCATGGTGGAGTAGCAAAAGAAGATATACAAAAAGAAAATATTGCAGCTTTAGAAGAAGGAATACATAACTTATTAAAACATATAGATAATATTAAGAATAAATTTGGATTAAATGTAATAGTTGCAATTAATAAATATGTAGATGATACAGAGGCTGAAATAGACTTATTAAGAACAAAGCTACAAGAACAAGGAATATCTTTAAGCTTGGTAGAAGCATGGGGAAAAGGTGGAGATGGTGCAAAAGATTTAGCATCACAAGTGGTAGAGTTATGTGAAAAAGAAGATAATTCAAAATTTATATATGACTTAGAAGATAGTATTGAAACAAAGGTAGAAAAAATAGCTAAAAACATATATGGAGCAGTTGGAGTAGAATTTTCAAAAGAAGCTATGGATACTATAAGAACAATTGAAAAATTAGGCTATGGAAATTTACCAGTATGTATAGCTAAAACTCAATATTCTTTCTCTGATGACCCAAATAATTTATTATGTAAGGAACCATTTAAAATTCATGTTTCAGAGGTGAATTTAAGAACAGGTGCAGGATTTATTGTAATATTAACAGGCAAAATATTTACAATGCCAGGACTTCCAAAAGTTCCATCTGCTGAATTTATAGATATAAATGAAAATGGAGAAGTAGTAGGAATATTTTAAAATTTGTATAAAAATTATTGACAAAATTTCAAAACATAGGGTATACTATAAATAGATATGTTATAAAAACATATCAAACTTTGGGTTATCTATCCCATAAAAATAGAAGTTTTGGAGAATCCATGCCATTTAAGTTGGAAGTAAAGTCTTTGGAGATTCTATGCCATTAAGTTAGACCGAAATCTTTTGGAGAATCCATGCCATTTAAGTTGGAACTAAAATTTGGGCAAAATATATTATTTAATAAAATATATTTTGCCTGTTTGATTTTTTTATCAAACCTAGTTTTATTCTTTTTTATCCCAATAAGTAGCTAAGATTATAGAAAGGAGGTTGTATGAAACTATATACAATTGATGATGAATATATAAATTATCTTTCGCAATATGATAATTTAATTGCACTAAATAAGTCAAAAACAAGACCATATGTAGGGATAGTGTTAAGAGTTAATAATATTTCATATTTTGCACCATTATATTCACCAAAGCCAGTACATAATACATATAAGGATAATCCATCTTTTATAAAAATCAAAAATGGTGAATTAGGAATAATACGTTTTTCTACAATGATACCAGTGCCAGAAGAATGTATTCAATTATTAGATATAAATAAACAAGAAAATAGATATAAAAGATTATTAAATAAACAAGTTCTGTTTATAAGAGAATATGAAAAGGAAATTTGCCATAGAGCATTAGTTACATATAATGGTGTTACTAAACGAACAAATAAATTTTTAATAAAGATAAGTTGTGATTTTAAAATTTTAGAAAAATACTATAAAAATTATAAAAAATAAAAATTGTATAAAAACGCTTTATTTGGAGAAAATACTAAAAATAGTATTTATCTAAATGGAGTGATTTTTTTGAAAGAGATTAAAAATAAAATATTTGTCAATAGAACAGCAATTATAAGTATTAGTTTAATATTATTGTTGTTTTTACTATATAACATATTTAGTGTAAATATAGTATTAGGCTTATCAAAATATGGTTCAAGAGGAGAAGAAGTACGTACAATACAGACCAAATTAAAACGTTGGGGATATTATAATGGAAATGTTGATGGGATTTATGGTAGCCAGACTCTTGCTGCAGTAAAATATTTTCAAAGAAAAAATGGACTAGTAGTAGATGGAATTGCAGGAACTAAAACATTACAAGCAATGGGAATTTATAATTCCTCAGGAAATTCTGGAACAGCTTCTAATTCAAACGATTTAAATTTACTAAGTAGGCTAGTATATGGAGAAGCAAGAGGAGAGCCATACACAGGTCAAGTTGCTGTAGCAGCAGTAGTATTAAACAGAGTTAAAAATTCAAGCTTTCCTAATACAGTATCAGGAGTTATATATCAAAGAGGAGCATTTAATGTTGTAGATGATGGACAAATAAACTTAACACCCAATAGTACAGCAAAGAAAGCAGCACAAGATGCATTAAATGGATGGGATCCATCATATGGTTCAATCTACTATTTTAATCCATCAACTGCAACAAACAAATGGATATGGTCAAGACCTCATGTTGTAACAATAGGAAAACATAGATTTTGCAAATAAAAATATATAGAGGTTGCAGGATATGCAATCTCTATTCTTATAAAAAATAATATTTATTTCATTTCTACAAACTTTATATCTTTCTCTTCATATTCTTCAGGTTTTAGTCCGTACAGTATGCTTCATATGGTCAAGTAGGAAAATCATTATTACACTAAATATACAACCAAGTATTACATATACATATGAAGTAGTAGTTATATTTAATAAGAAAGAACATATCATACATATTAAAGCTCGTAATAAGCTATAAGGGAGTTCCAGTGCAGCGTATATTTTTGTTCTCATAGAAGAATTAGAAAAACTATTTAAATATCTTTTTATTAATGTATAATAAGGTCCTTTTACAGCACATTGTATAGCAAGCATTATTAAAATTACTTCTAAAGTTAAGCCATAGTTAAGTCCAACAATTTCACATAGACCAATAGCTATCATAGAAAGAGTAACTGATAATCCAAAAACGGTTAAAGTTCTATTTTTAAATTTATTGTGGAACCAATTTTGTTTACTTGAAGCTATTCCAGAAACAATTTGAAATGCTGCATAGGTGATACCAAAATATTGCTCGGGTAAATGTATATCTGCAAATATACTACTACTTAAACTAGAGCGTATTCCTAAAATACTAGTTAATAAAGCATAAAATATAATTAAACTTTTTAGTCTATTAGACTGAAAAATAAATTTAAATCCGTTCTTTTATATCATTAATATTGTCTAAAATAGAGATTTTTTCAGATTTTGTTTTTTCTACCTCCTTAAAGCTAAAAGAAAGTAAAGTGGATAAAATACAAAATCCAAAACAAAGAAGCATTGGTAAATATCCATTTATTACAAACAAAAATCCAGTAATTAAAGAGGTAATAGCATCAATATAATAATAATATGATGAACTTTTACCATCTATTTTTGAAAATATATCATTTCTTTTATCAGATTTTTCTATAGAATCATATAAAAGATTTGTTTCAGTTAATGATTTTAAAGAAAAACCTAAAGCAGATAAAAATTGAGAAAGTATAAGTATAGTCATTCCATCTGCTAATATCCATAGCAATATACTAGCAGCAACAAAAATATTACCTAATATAAGTGATAGTCTATTACCTAATTTATTAACAATAGCAGTATTTGGAATTTGTAAAATAAATTTGAATATTGGGTAAAATGCATCAACAAATAAAACGTCAGCAGCACTAATTCCTTTGGTATTAGTCAAAAACAAAAAAGAAATTGCATAATAAAATAGCAAATCCCATGAAATTGCCTTATAAAATGGAAATAATTTTACATTATATTTTTTATTTTGTATAAGAGTTTGTTCGTTCATTATATTCTCCTTTTCTTTAGCATAGAATAATTATATAATAAGTAAAAAACTTTGTAAATAACTTCATAATATAAATTGACAAAAACTATTTATATTGATAATATAATAATGAATTTAGGAATAATGAACATGCATAAAAGAATAGGAGATAACTTATGATTTTATATCCAGATTTATATGTAAATAATGTTAAAAAAATTGAATATGAAATGCTAAAGCAAAATTGCATTAAAGGATTAATTTTAGATGTAGATAATACTCTTCTAGATTATTATAAAAACATGTTAGATGGAATAGAAGAGTGGTGCAAAGAAATGAAGAAAAAAGGTATTAAATTTTGTATTGCATCAAATAGTAATAATAGAGATAAAGTAAATAGTGTATCTGAAAAATTAGGAATACCATATATATTTTTCGCAAAAAAACCTTTAAAAGGAGGACTAAATAGAGCTGCGAAACTAATGGGATTAAAGAATGAAGAAGTAGCAGTAGTTGGAGATCAAATTTTTACAGATGTTTTAGGTGCTAATAGATGTAAAATGTTTTCAATATTAGTAGATCCTATTAATGAAAAGGATATGTTTGTAACAATAATAAAAAGACCAATTGAGAACTTGATAAAAAAGAATTACAAAAAGGGGGACAAATAGAAAATGTATATAAATGACGTACATATATTAGTTTATTCAGCTTTTGCAATATTAGGTGCAATTATAGCAGGCTTTATAAACTGGTGTAATGATAGAATGATTGAAGATAAAAAGATATTTTCAAAGGACATGCTAGATAAAAATAAAAGGAAGAAACCTAATTATATATTAATGGTAATAATGGCAGCATTATATATAAGTTTAGTATATTTTTTTGGAATTCATAAAGGATTATATGAAAACTTAAATTTAATTAAATTTTCACTTTTAATTCCAATGCTAGTATCTGCATTAATGATAGATTATAAGCTACAAATAATTCCAAATAGGCTTAATTTAACAATGTTTGAGATAGGACTTTTTCTAACCTTTATATATGGAATAAATAATATTAATATAGCTGTTAATATGCTACTTGGAATGGTTGCAGGTGGTGGAATATTTTTAATAATAACATTACTTGGAGGATTAATTGCAGGTAAAGAAGCAATGGGATTTGGTGATGTAAAATTAATGGGAGCCTTAGGACTTTATTTTGGGCTTAGTGGAATTATTGTAATAGCATTAATAGCATTTTTGTTAGGTGCAATTATAAGTGTTGTTTTGCTTGCTACAAAAATAAAGAAAACAGATGAATACATACCATTTGGACCATTTATAGTAATTGCAGCTTTGATCGTATTATTTGTACCATTTGAAATACTAGTTACAATTTTGTTAAAGGTATTTACAGTAGGAATGTATAGAGGATAGTATATATAGAGAGGAAGGAAGTTAATATGAATCAAAAACTGAAATGGCTACGAGATAAAATATCTCGTATGGATATGCAAGGAATGATAGTTTCTAATCCTGTAAATATTAAGTACTTAATAAGTATAGAGGCTGAAGGAGTTTTATTATTAACTAGAAAAGAAAATGTATATATAACAGATGCTAGGTACTTAGAAAAAGTTAATAGTATGTTAACAATAGATGATGAAATTATTGTTACTAATATAATGGATGTATCTAAAGAGGATTATGAGAATTTCTTTATGTTTTGTGAAAATGTTGGATTTGAAGAAAATTATTTAACATATTCAAAGTATAAAGATTATAAGCAAAAATATAAAATACATAACTTTGTTGAAACAGAGAATATAATAGAAAAACAAAGAATGATAAAAGATGAATATGAAATTAGCTGTATAAAAAAAGCATGTGAGATTACAGATAATTGTTTTAAATATTTATTAAGCTTTATAAAAAAAGGAATGACAGAAAAACAAATTGCTTGGGAAATAGAGAGGTATTTTATAACAAATGGAGCAGATGGACTTAGTTTTGATACAATAGTTGCATCACGGACCAAATTCCTCTATGCCACATGCAGTCCCAACGGATAGAAAGATTGAATCTGGTGATATTATTACAATAGACTTTGGCTGTAAATATAAAGGGTATTGCTCAGATATGACAAGAACAATATTTGTAGATTTTGTACAAGATTATATAAAACCAATATACGAGTTAGTACTAAAGAATCAACAATTAACATTGAAAGAGTACTATGATGGAGCCAATGTGCGTATACTTTCTAAAATGGTAGAAAATGATTTTAAACTTAATAGATTTGATTTAGTTCATGCTTTAGGACATGGTGTAGGATTAGATATTCATGAAGAACCTGTAATAAGTTCAAGAAGAGGGGATTTTATTCTAAGAGAAAATATGGTAATAACAGATGAACCAGGTATTTATATAAGCGGTAAATTTGGTGTAAGAATAGAAGATACAGTTTTAATAGGTAAAAATGGTGCAGAAGTTTTAACAAGGTCTAGCAAGGACTATGTTGTAATATAAAATTTACTAAAAACCTTGATTTTACTATAAATATAGTATAAAATAGATAAGAATTAGAAATAATATTTAAGGAGGAAATAAATATGGCAGAAGTATATATGGCAGGAGATTTTAGAAATGGAACAACATTTGAAATGGAAGGAAACGTATATAAAGTAGTAGAATTTCAACACGTAAAACCTGGAAAAGGAGCAGCATTTGTTAGAACAAAATTAAAAAATGTAATAAGTGGGGCAGTTTTAGAAAAAACATTTAACCCATCAGAAAAATATCCAGGAGCAGAAATAGAGAAAAGAGATATGCAATACTTATATAGTGATGGAGATTTATATTACTTTATGGATAATGATACATACGAGCAAATACCATTAAACAAAGAACAATTAGGAGATAGTTTAAAATTCATTAAAGAAAATATGAGTGTTAAAATTTTATCTTTCAAAGGGAATGTATTTGCAGTAGAACCACCAATGTTCGTAGAGTTAGAAGTTACTTATACAGAACCAGGCTTTAGTGGAAACACAACAACAACCTCAGGAAAACCAGCAACACTTGAAAATGGATATGAAATTAGTGTACCATTATTTATAAATATTGGTGATGTAATTAAGATCGATACAAGAACTGGCGAATATATGGAAAGAGTTTAATTTTTAAAGAGAGGAAGTAGCTTACGTGTCAGTATTACAAGATAAATTTAATGCTATTATAGCTAATATTGAAGAAAGAATTACAGATCAAGAAGAATTAGAATTTGTTAAACAACAAATTGCAGATATTTCTATGATGTATATAGATGAAATTAATAAAATAATGGATCTTAGTGAAAGAAGAGTTAACCAAGTATATGAAAATCAAAAAATACTTGAACAAAAAATGGCAGAAATAGAAAGAGGAATGAGTACAATCGAAAAAGAATTATTTATTGAAGACGAATATGATTTTGAAATTGTATGTCCATATTGTAACCATGAGTTTTTAACAGATATTAATTCTGATAAAAAAGAGGTAGAATGTCCAGAATGCCATAATGTAATAGAGTTAGACTGGAATGCAGAAGAACATGAATGTTCGGGACACTGCGGAAGTTGTGGTGGATGTGGAACAGATGAAGATGATGAGACTGTAGAAGACGAAGAAAGTCAAGAAGATGATATGTAAATGAAAGACGGGAGTTTTAATATCCCGTCTTTATTGTATAAGCTATTCTTTTTTATTAAATAACTCTAAAGGATTAATATATTTTTCATCAATTCTTATACCAAGATGTAAATGACATCCAGTAGTTGCACCATTAGTAGGATTACCAGCTTTATCTTTGTAAGTATTTCCGTGGAATTCCATATACATTTTTAGGACCAACATTTGCAATCCATTCCCCTTTTTTCACTTCATCACCAACATCTACAATAAATTTTGGAGATACATGGCAATAGGTTATTTTCATATTATCAGCTGTAAGAGTAATGGTATAACCACCACCACCTAAAAAACCAACATATGTAATTTTTCCATCACAAATAGCATATAGTTTAGTATCTTCTGGAGCACCAACATCAATTCCTTTGTGAAAACTTGAAGCACCTGCTGTTGGAGAAACTCTTTTCCCAAAAGGAGATGTTATTTTTGTATATTCAGGAATAGGCCATACGTATAGAGAGTCATCATCTAATATAAGTTTATCATTATATGATGAAAAGGCTTGAGGGTATGTATAATAGATAGGAATCATAAATATACATACAATAACAATTAAAAATAAAGTAAATTTTAAAGAATAAGAAGAAGTTTTAAAAAAACTACTATTCATTAGATACCTCCATTCTAAAATAGTAGCCCAATAAACTATATATTTTATTTACATTATTTTTTAAATGCAAAAAATTTACTAATAAAGAAATTTAAAATTATAACTATTATACTAATAAGTATTTTACTAACAAGTTCTTGTATATGCATAATATTAAACATTAAGAAGAAACCAACTAGCTCTACTATCATTGTAAAAGCTCGTCCTAATATAAACTTACCAAATTCATATAATTTTTCTTTTAAAGTTGAAGCGGTAGAGTTAAAAACAATTTTTCTATTAGTAAAATAAGCAAAAAGTACAGCTAGAACAATAGCAATAGCATTTGATAAGTTCTCTTCTAAGTGAAGAAAATGTGTTAAAACATAAAATACAGCAATATTAACTAAAGTAGTTAATACACCAAATATTCCATAAAATATAATTTCTTTAGTACAAAATTTCTTTATGAGCCTTTTAATAAGTTCCATAATATAACTCCCTTAATTTAAATGAACAATTTGTTATATTATATTTTAAGAAATTAATAAAGTCAAGAAAAAACATCTTGTAAAAAAGACTAGAGTGTTGTATAATAAAATATGCAAGAAAATTCGGGGGTGTATTTGGCTTTCGACAGCAAATTTGAAGTATAGATAGCGAGCAGTGGAGTCTAGGTGCCACTTAAAAAACTTTAGAAATTAAATATAAACGCTAGAAATAACGAATTAGCATTAGCTGCCTAAGGTGCGGCTACGCTCTTATAAAAAGGCCTACGGTTTTATAAGGGCGACGAATTAGTAGGAAACAAAGCTATTCTTTGCTTTGGGAATAGTGGGTAAGTAGAAGCTACTAATAAAATAAGTTTGTTTGTCCACTTATTTTATTGGGAATAAATTGAACAAACTGCGCTCGGAGAAGTTTATATGGATGGTTTGTTGGACAGGAGTTCGACTCTCCTCACCTCCACCAAGCAGGGCACAAAATTAACCATTTTGTGTCTTTTTCTATTTTTATGTGTCACTAAACAAATGCCTATAAATAGCCACTTTTAATAGTTATTCTATTTTGTATCACTTTGTGATTTT
>JAAVZA010000051.1 GCA_022791395.1 Clostridia bacterium | reverse complement strand
TATCTGGAACAGATGGAGTAGGAACAAAACTAAAATTGGCTTTTTTAATGAACAAACATAATACAATAGGACAAGACTGTGTAGCAATGTGTGTAAATGATGTAATATGTTGTGGAGCAAAACCATTATTTTTCTTAGACTATATGTCACTATGGAAAAATATACCTGAAATGGTAGCAACAATAGTAAAAGGAGTAACAGATGGTTGTAAATTAGCAGGATGTGCATTAGTAGGTGGGGAAACAGCAGAAATGCCAGGTCTATATGCAGAAAATGAATATGATTTAGCAGGATTTAGTGTAGGAATAGTAGACCAAGAAAAAATGATAAATCCTAAAAGTATAGAACCAGGAGATATAGTAATAGGGCTACAATCAAGCGGAGTACATTCAAATGGATTTTCACTTGTAAGGAAAATCTTTAATGTAAATGAAGAAAATTTAAAAGAATATAAGCCAGAACTTGGAAAAACATTAGGGGAAGCACTAATAGAGCCAACAAAAATATATGTAAAACCTGTATTAAAACTATTAGAAGAAGTAAAAGTAAAGGGAATATCACATATAACTGGTGGAGGATTTTACGAAAATATGCCAAGAATGTTAAATGAATCCGTAGCATTAAACATAGATAAAAACTCTTATGAAGTACCAGCAATATTTAAATTAATCCAAAAAGAAGGAAACATACCTGAGAGGGATATGTACAATACCTTTAATATGGGAATAGGAATGGCAATCATAGTTTCAAAAGAAGAAAAAGAAAGAGCATTAGAAATTCTAAAAGAAGCTGGAGAAACAGCTTATGTAATAGGAGAAGTAATAGTAGGAAATAAAGAAATAAATATAAATTTATAATAAACTATACCACTAATTAACACAAATGTATTTCTATATAAAACACAGGTTAAAAGAAATAAAGGAGGGCTTACCAAATGGTAAAAAGAATTTATGTACAAAAAAAATCAGGCTTTGATGTAGAAGCAAAAGGAGTATTAGCTGATTTACAAGAAAATCTACAAATAAAAGAATTAGAAGATGTAATCATATTAAACAGATATGATGTATCTGGAATAGACGACCTAACATATGAAAAAGCAAAAAACACAGTTTTTTCAGAACCACAAGTAGATATCTGTTTTGATGAAGAATACGATTTTGGAGAAAACAAAGTATTTGCAGTGGAATTCTTACCAGGTCAATTCGACCAAAGAGCAACATCACTTTCAGAATGTTTACAAATAATAAGTGGAGAAGAAAGACCAATTGCAAAATCCGCAAAAGTATATGTATTAAAAGGTAGTATTACAGATGCCCAAGTGGAAAAAATAAAAAAATATATAATTAATCCAGTAGACTCAAGAGTTGCAAGTTTAGAAAAATTAGCTTCCATAGAAGATAAAATGGAAGAACCAAGTGATGTAGCTGTTATAGAAGGATTTATAAATATGACAGATGAAGACGCTACGAAATTTTACGAAAAATATGGATTTGCAATGGACCTAGCAGACTTAAAATTCTGTCAAACATACTTTAGAGATACTGAAAAAAGAGACCCTACAATGACAGAAATGAAAATGATAGATACATATTGGTCAGACCACTGCCGTCATACCACTTTCCTTACAAAATTAGAAGTAATAGATATAAAATGGGATTTATTAAAAGAAATTTATGAAAATTATATTGCGTCAAGAAAATTTGTATATGAAGATAGAAAAAAAGACATATGCTTAATGGATGTAGCAACAATAGCAGCAAAAGAATTAAAAAAACGTGGAATACTAAAAGATCTAGACGAATCAGAAGAAATAAATGCTTGTAGTATAAAAGCAAACATTATGGTAGATGGAAAAGAAGAAGAATACCTAATAATGTTCAAAAACGAAACACATAACCATCCAACAGAAATAGAACCATTTGGAGGAGCTGCAACATGTCTTGGAGGAGCAATACGTGATCCATTATCAGGAAGAGTATATGTATATCAAGCAATGAGAGTAACAGGATGTGGAGACCCAAGAGTCAGTGTAGAAGACACATTACCAAACAAATTGCCACAAAGAAAACTAACAAATGAAGCAGCACGTGGATACTCATCATATGGAAACCAAATAGGACTTGCAACAGGACAAGTAGCAGAAGTATACCATCCAGGATATGTAGCAAAAAGATTAGAAATAGGAGCGCTAATAGGAGCAGCACCAGCAAAAAATGTAATAAGACTAAGACCAGAGCCAGGAGATAAAGTAATCTTACTTGGTGGAAGAACAGGAAGAGATGGTTGTGGAGGAGCAACAGGATCATCAAAAGCACATACAAGCGAATCACTATCAACGTGTGGTGCAGAAGTACAAAAAGGAAATGCACCAGAAGAAAGAAAAATACAAAGACTATTTAGAAATGAAGAAGCTACAAAACTAATAAAAAGATGTAACGACTTTGGAGCAGGTGGAGTATCTGTTGCAGTAGGAGAACTAGCAGAGGGACTTATTATAAACCTAGATAAAGTACCAAAAAAATACGAAGGACTAGATGGAACAGAACTTGCAATATCAGAATCACAAGAAAGAATGGCTGTAGTAGTAAGCTCTAAAGATGTAGAAAAATTTGAAGCCTTAGCAGCTAAAGAAAATATAGAAACAAGTGTAGTAGCAGATGTAGTAGAAGATCCAAGAGTAAAAATGTATTGGAGAGGAAAACTTATAGTAGATATAAGCCGTGAATTCTTAGATACAAATGGAGTGACAAAAAAACAAACAGCCCAGATAAACAAACCAGAAGGATTAGAAAATTACTTTTCAGGTATAGATGGAAACTGTATAAAAACCAGTGGTAACAATTGTGCTAAAATAGAGAAATGGAAAAAAGTTATTTCTGGATTAAACTGCTGTTCACAAAAAGGTTTAGTAGAAAGATTCGATTCTACAATAGGAGCAGGAACAGTACTTATGCCATTTGGAGGAAAATATGGATTAACACCGGCAGAACGGAATGGCAGCAAGAATACCAACAATTTCAGGATACACGAATATGGGAACAATAATGACATATGGATATGATCCATATTTATCTACTTTAAGTCCATTCCATGGAGCAGTATATGCAGTAGTAGAATCTGTAACAAAATATGTAGCAATGGGTGGAGACTATAAAAAAGCATGGTTAACCTTTCAAGAATACTTTGAAAAACTAAGAAATGAACCTACAAGATGGGGTAAACCTTTAGCTGCACTACTAGGAGCATATGTAGTACAAGAAAAATTACAAATTGCAGCAATAGGTGGAAAAGACAGCATGTCAGGTTCATACAATGACTTAGACGTGCCGCCAACTCTTGTATCCTTCTGTGTAGGAACAGTAGATACAGGCAAAGTAGTATCAAATGAGTTTAAAAAGGTAGGATCAAAAGTATATATATTAAAAGCAAAATATACTAAAGATTTTGTACCAAATTTTGAAAACTTAAAAGAAAATTATGAATTAGTACATAAACTAATTAAAGAAGGAAAAGTTCTATCAGTTGCTACAATAGGACAATATGGAATAGCAAATACTATAAGTAAAATGTGTTTTGGAAATAAAATAGGATTTGAATTTGAAGATGAAAAATGCTTATTTAAACCACGTTATGGTGCTTTTATAATAGAAGCAAAAGAAGAATTAAATATAGATAAGCTAGAAATTCTAGGAAATACAATTAGTGAAAAAGAAATAAGAATATCTAAAAATGAAATATTAGATTTAGAAGAACTAATAAAATTATGGGAAGAGCCATTAGAGAAAGTATTTCCAACTAAAACTGCAAAAACAGAAAACAAAGTAGAAAATATAATAAGTGATAAAAAATGTAGCATAACACCAAAAATAAAAATTGCAAAACCACGTGTATTTATACCAATATTCCCAGGAACAAACTGTGAATACGACCTAACTAAAGCCTTTGAGGATGCTGGAGCTATAGTTAATACAAGTGTATTTAGAAACTTAAAACCTGAACATATAGAAGAATCAATAGAAGAATTTGAGAGACAAATAAATGAAGCACAAATAATTATGCTACCAGGAGGATTCAGTGCAGGAGACGAACCAGATGGATCAGGAAAATTCATTGCATCAGTATTTAGAAATGCTAAATTAACAGATGCAATACATAAACATTTAAATGAACAAGATGGATTAATGTTAGGAATATGTAATGGATTTCAAGCATTAATAAAATTAGGGTTACTTCCATATGGAAAAATTATGGATATGGACGATACTATGCCAACATTAACTTATAATGATATAGCAAGACATCAATCAAAATTGGTAAATACAAAAGTAGTATCAAAGTTATCACCATGGTTTAATAAAGTAGATTTGGGACAAGAATTCATTATTCCAATATCACATGGAGAAGGAAAATTTGTTGCAACAGAAGAGGTTATGAAAGAATTAATAAAAAATGGACAAATAGCAACACAGTATGTAGATTTAGATGGAAATGCAAGTATGGATATAGCTTTTAACCCAAATGGTTCAGTTTATGCAGTAGAAGGAATAACTAGTAAAGACGGAAGAATATTAGGAAAAATGGGACACTCAGAAAGAAGCTATAGAGCTGATGTGTTAAGAAATGTACCAGGAAATAAGGATCAAAAGCTATTTGAATCTGGTGTAGAATATTATAGTTAAAAGCTAAATAAAAAATATAGGAATAACAGTAATCTAAATATTTAGTCAAGTATTGATAAATTAAAATACATATGATATAATAATTAAAGTTACATAAAACCAATAATGGGAGGGTAATGTTATGGCGAACCAAAAATTAATGGATGCCTATGAAAAAGTCTTTGACGCACAGGGAGAGATAAAGCCTTGCGGACGGGGCGCCTGCATCTCTTTAATTGAAGAGTGCGAAAAGGTGAAACACCAAGTCTACTTCGGTGATAGCCATACTGGCAGAATGGACATCGAGGCTATTAAATGGCTGGTTACAATTGAGAAGGAGAGTTAAGGTGACAGCGAGAGGGGGCAGGGAGAAATCTTTGCCCCAAATTAATTTAAAGGAGATAGTTATGGAAAAAGAAATATATGTAACTCCACTTTCAGGGAGATATGCAAGTAAAGAAATGAACAAAATTTGGTCAAGTGATACAAAATATAGTACATGGAGAAAACTATGGATAGCACTTGCTGAAACTGAAAAAGAATTAGGAATAAATATTACAGAAGAACAAATTCAAGAAATGAAACAAAACGTAGAAAACATAGATTATGATATAGTCGCTAAAAGAGAAGCAGAATGCAGACATGACGTTATGAGTCATGTATATGAATTTGGAATAAAATGTCCAAATGCAAAACCAATAATACACTTAGGAGCAACATCTTGTTATGTAACAGATAATACAGATGTAATCTTAATGCGTGAAGCATTAAAATTAATTAGACAAAAATTAGTATTAGTAATTAGCAATTTAAAAGAATTTGCATTAAAAAACAAAGATGTAACTTGTTTAGGGTATACACATTTTCAACCAGCACAATTAACAACAGTTGGAAAAAGAGCAACTCTATGGTTACAAGACTTATTAGAAGATTTAGAAGAACTAAACTTTGTAATAGATAATATGAAATTGCTTGGATGTAAAGGAACAACAGGAACACAAGAGAGCTTTATGAAACTATTTAAAGATGAAGAAAAAGTAAACAAAATAGATGGTAGTATTGCAGAAAAAATGGGATTTAATAAAGTATATCCTGTATCAGGACAAACATATACAAGAAAGCTAGATTCAAGAGTACTAAATGTACTATCAAGTATAGCACAAAGTGCTTCAAAATTTGCAAATGATATGAGACTACTTCAACACGAAAAAGAATTAGAAGAACCATTTGAAAAATCACAAATAGGCTCATCAGCAATGGCATATAAAAGAAATCCAATGAGAAGTGAAAGAATAAATTCGCTTAGTCGACATGTAATAGTACTTAGCCATGATCCTGCAATAACAGCTGCTACACAATGGTTAGAAAGAACTTTAGATGATTCAGCAAATAAAAGAATTTGTGTACCAGAAAGTTTCTTAGCAGTAGATGCAATATTAATTCTATACGCAAATATAACATCAAATATTGTAGTATATGAAAATGTAATAAAAACAAACATGATGCAAGAACTACCATTTATGGGAACAGAAGAAATAATAATGAATGCAGTATTAAAAGGTGGAGATAGACAAGAATTACATGAAAAAATACGTGTATATTCAATGGAAGCAGGAAGAGAAGTTAAAGAATTTGGAAGACCAAATGACTTAGTAAAAAGAATTGCAAACGATACATCATTTGGACTAACAGAAGAAGAAATAATGCATGCTTTAAATCCAGATAACCTTTGTGGAAGAGCACCTAAACAAGTAGAAAACTTTATCAAAACAGCTGTAAATCCAGTACTTGAACAATATGGTGACTTAATAAAAGATATAAAAGTAGAAGTAAATGTATAAAAATAATTGACAAATTGTAATACATATGATAAAATTTAAATATAAATAAAGAGCAAGGGGATGAACCCTTACTCAAGAGTTGGGTTTTAGGAGTTTTCTTTAGATGCAGGGGAAACTTCTAATTTTTTCTTACTAAGATGTACATAGTATCTTGTAATACTAGCAATACCTACTACTAGACATACAGAAATACCAATACAAAGTGCGAAGAATCCCATTCCTATGTATACTTCAATTTTATCACCTACAAAAGTTGCATTATACTAACAGTTGTATACTAGCACAACCGCGAGTCTCATACAACCAAGATGAATAGTGATATTCCAACAACAAAAACATCATAGCAAAATACTTACAAAAAGTCAGTATAAAATGGTCAAAAAAGAAGAAATAAATTAAATTCATTTCTTCTTTTATTAGCTAAAATTTCTTTCCAGTTAATCTTTCATAAGCTTCAATATATTTTGCTCTTGTTGTATTAATAACATCTTCAGGAATTGGAGTAGGATTTGAAGCATCCCATTTATTTTCCTTTAACCAATCTCTCATATATTGTTTATCAAAACTTTTTTGTCCTCTACCTACTTCATAATCATCAGCTGGCCAAAATCTACTAGAATCTGGAGTTAGAACTTCATCACCTAAAACTAATTCACCATTTTCATCTAAGCCAAATTCAAACTTAGTATCTGCAATAATAATACCTTTTGTAGCAGCATACTCAGCACATTTTGAATAAATCTCTATAGCTGTATCTCTTACTTTTGTAGCAAGTTCCTCACCAATTAATTTACAAGTTTCTTCAAAATTAATATTTTCATCATGTCCCTCAGCAGCTTTTGTTGAAGGAGTAAAGATTGGTTCTGGAAGTTTTTCAGATTCTTGTAACCCCTCAGGTAATTTAATACCACAAACAGTACCATTTTCTTTATAACTCTTCCATCCGGAACCTGTAATATATCCTCTTACAATACATTCGATAGGAAGCATTTTTAGTTTCTTTACAAGCATACTTCTACCTTCGAATTCTGGACCTTTAAATTCTTCTGGAAATTCATTTGTATTAGTTGAAATAATATGATTTTTAACAAAACCTTTTAAATAATCAAACCAAAACTCTGAAATTTTATTTAAAACTTTACCTTTATCAGGTACTGGATTTGGTAAAATAACATCAAAAGCAGAAATTCTATCAGAAACAACAAGCATAAGTGAATCATTATCTACTTCATAAATTTCACGAACTTTACCACTACTAATTTTTTTCATTATAAAAACCCCTTTTCTTTTTACATTTGTTCTAAATAACCTACATAACCTAAACTTTGTAATTTTTCATCTTTTTTTGTCACAGCATCTTTTAAAGAAGCTTTAAAATCGGCAAGTTTAGATTTTATATTTTCATCAGCCACAGCTAGTATTGAAGCAGCAAGAATTGCAGCATTTTTTGCCCCATTAATAGCAACTGTAGCAACAGGAATTCCTGAAGGCATTTGAACGATTGAATATAAAGAATCAACTCCACTTAAAGTTTTTGTATGAATTGGAATACCAATTACAGGGACAGTAGGAACCATAGCTGCAAATACACCAGGTAAATGAGCAGCACCACCAGCACCTGCAATAATAACCTTAACACCATTTTCTTTTAAATTTTCTGCATATTCCATTGCCTTTTCAGGAGTTCTGTGCACAGACAAAATTTTCATTTCATATGAAATTCCCATTGTCTCTAAAAATTTAGCTGCATCTTTCATAATGGAAAGATCTGAATCACTACCCATAATAATAGAAACATCAAATTTATTCATATTAAAAAATCCTCCTCTTAAAAAACTAAGCACATTATACCATTTATGTAGAAATTTGTCAGTATTTTTAAAAATGTTTCTTAAGTTCTTCTACTACCAAGTTGAGAAATAACATCTCTTGAAGCCTTATTTGCAATTCCAAAAGTATTATTAACAAAATTAGAATCAATAAAGTCTGAGTATGCATATTCCTTTATAACAGTAGCGAAAAATGCATCACCAGCACCTGAAGAATCAACTACTTCAGCAATTACATCAGGGCTTTTATCAATACAAACAATATTACCATTCTCTCTAAAAATAAAACTAGCACCTTTCTTTCCTCTGGTTATAACTAATAAATCTAAATCCAACAAATTAAACAATTGAGATTCATCTTGAATTTGTAATCTTTCAAACAACAAAGAACGCACATTATCATTAAGTTGAACTAAATTAGCCTTTTTAAAAAAATTAGTTAAATATTGTTTAGAAAAATGTTCAATAAAACGATAATGACCAATATCTAAACATAGTTTTTTATTAGGAATATTATTAATAAATTCTAAATTAATAGGTTCGAATTTATCTAATAATACATAAATTTCTCTATCTAAAATTTCTTTTGGAAGTAAGACTGGTAAATCTTCTCTAAAAAATAAAGTACGTTTATTAGTTATAGGAGAATACCAAGTATGAATAATACTATCATCACCAAGACCAGTTTTTCTAGGGATAATGATATTCATAATATCTGTTTTAAAATTACCACGTTTAACAAAATCAGTATTCACGCCAAAATTTGTAAGAGAAGAAATAGCAAGCTCTCCTTCACGATCATTACCACAGCTACCAACAGCATAGCAAGTCTCACCTATATAAGAAAGATTATATAAACTATTCCAATTACTTCCACCGCCATCTTCTTTAATTAGATTTAAATCTCCATCATAAACCTTATCTAAAATAATATCTCCGTGAGAAACAAAAACCTTATTAGCCATAAAAAGCCTCCATATATTTTTTTCTAATTATATTACAAAAAAAGCCAATATACAAGAATTTTATAATAATGGTTTACAAATTTACATAAAAGTAGTATACTGAAAAGGTATTAATATATAGGAGAGGTATTATGAAATCAATAAAAGGGTATGTAAAATCAGTTGCACAAAAATTAAAATCTAAGACAAGATATTTTAAAAGAGAGATTGAACTAAAGAGATTAGAAAAATATAGTAATGAAATAGATATGGTTTTAACAAAATATAATAAAAAAAGTTGTAATGAAACCATGATGGTAAAAGGCTTAAGAAAATCTAATGAAGAAACAACAAATAGAAAAATACATCAAGAGGACCTTGAAAAGATAGTAGCACAAATGGCAAAAGGTTTAGGTTTAAATGAAGAAATTGTAAAAATTATGGGTAGTCATCACGATATAGGACATACATTTTTAGGACACAGTGGAGAATGGTGGATATCAAACATATTAGAAGATTATGGATTAGGATATTTTTGTCATAATACATTAGGAGCAAGAGAGCTAATATATACAGACAAAGTATATGATGAAATAATAGAAAAAATAAAAGTACACAATCCAAATGTAAGTAACAAAGTGTTAGACAAAATAAGAAAAAGCCTATGGTTAATTATGGATGGAATAAATGCACATAATGGAGAAAAGCCAGAGAAGGAATACATACCTGCAATTACTAAGACAGAAGAAGACTTTACAGAAGAAATGATACAATGTTACGTAAAAAAAGGATATGATAGAAAAATAACTCCAGCAAGTACAGAAGCCTGTTTAATGAGGCTTGCAGATCAAATATCATATATACCACTTGATATGTTAGACGGATTAAGAGAAAAAATGATAAGAGATGAGAATGGAAATATTGTTACCACTATAGATGATGACTATAAAAAAGTATTAGTTAAATTAGGAATAACAGAGGAAGAAATAAATGAATGTAATATAAAAGGTACATATACAAAAATTGGAGAAAGACTAAAAGAAATATTTATAAATGATGTTATCAAAAACAGTACAAAGCAAAAGATAACAATGTCAAAAGAAGTTATGACCTTAATGAACGAGTTAAGAAACTTAAATAATGAAAAAATAGTTAATTATGTTGTTTTAACAGAAGACCAAAACACATACCCACCAGCAATTAGAAGATTAATTAATAGATATAAAGATATTATATTAGAAAATGGATTACTTACAAGATTAGAAAATGCAGATAGAGATATGAATATAAACAATGACCTTGCAAGATATAAAGGAACCCAAGATGAAGGATTTATACGGATACATTTGTAATACAAATGCAGAAGATTTTAAATTAACAATAAGAATAGTAGAAGAAGCTACAAAACAATCAATATCTGATGAATTAGATATTGCAAGAAAATGTGTGCAAGAAGGAATTGCTTATGAGGAAGCAGAAGAATTAGGATTTAACTATGCTGCAAAAAATGGAAGAATTAAAAATTATATATTATACTATAAACAAATGTTACAAGCAGGCAAACTAATTGGATATAATGAAGAGATTAAAAACAATGAAGTTGAAAAAATATATAATAATATTGTAAGTGGTAAGCAAAATGAAAATTATGTAGGTATGGATGAAAGAATAGCATTATCAGTTGCGGCAAAATATATTTCTACATTAAATGACCACGAATTTTTACAATTATTAAAAGATACACAAATGATAACTGATGAACAAGAAAAAAGTTTAACAAGAAAATATAAAGATATTCCAAACCTAAAAGAAGAAGCATATGTAGCAAAGCGTTGGAAAGAGATAAGTAAAGCACAAAAAGAAGCAACACATGATGTAGAGGATACTAATCAAGAACAAAAATAAAAAAGCGGGAGACCACTTTTTTATTTTCATCATGATTAATATAGGATATTAGATATAGAAAACTATTTATTGGATACTAAAGTTACAAATTAAAAATATAAAAATGTATTAATTTATTTAAATTATTATGCTATAATAATTTAAATAAATACAAGGAGCAATAATATGAAAATTGGGATAGATATAGATGATGTTATAACAAATACATCAGAAAAGATAAAAGAATACCTATATAAATATGAAAAAAGTGGAGATGGAATTAAATTTATTGTAGAAGTAATGAGAGGAGAAAGTCCAACTCAAAACATAAAAAACTTCTTTAATGAATATATGAGTGAAATATTTTCATTTGTAACAGTAAAAGAAAATGCAAAAGAAGTAATAGATAGATTAATAAATAATGGACATGAAATTATACTAATAACGTCAAGAGGAGAAGAAAGATTTAAAAATTCTAGAAAAACAACATTAGAATATTTAAGAAATCATAATATACAATATTCACAAATTATATTTGACTCATTAGATAAACAAATAGCGTGCAAAGAAAATAGTATAGATATTATGATAGATGATTCAGTAAAAACTTGTGAATTAGTAAATGAAAGCACAATAAAAGCAATAGTATATACATCAGAAATCAATAAAAATATTTTAACTAAAATAAAAAGAGTTGAAAATTGGTTAGAATTAGAAAAAGAAATAGATAAACTAAATTAATCTTAAAATAAAATTAGATAAAAACCTTGTATCATAATATGAGATTTATACATATTATGTAATGCGAGGTGAAAAAATTGGAATGGTTTGAAAATTTAAACCCAGTGTTACAAACACTACTTGCAACAACATTTACTTGGGGAGTAACAGCATTAGGCGCATTAATGGTATGTTTCTTTAAAGAAATGAATAAAAAGGTACTAGATACAATTTTAGGATTTTCAGCAGGAGTAATGATTGCGGCTTCATTTTGGTCGTTAATATTACCGGCACTAGATTTATCTTTAGAACTTGGATACATAGAGTGGCTTTTACCTGCAATAGGATTCACTCTAGGTGGAATATTTGTATTACTATCTGATAAATTTTTAGATAAAGCACTAAAAACTAAAAAAAGTTTAAGAAGTGCAGATTCACTAAAAAGAAGTATACTACTAGTATCAGCAATTACAATTCATAACATACCAGAAGGAATGGCAATAGGAGTTGCATTTGGTGGAATAGCAAGTGGGGTACCAGGAATGACACTAATTGGAGCAGTAATGCTTGCATTAGGAATAGGAATACAAAACTTTCCAGAAGGAGCAGCAGTATCACTTCCATTAAGAAGTGAAGGATATTCAAGATTTAAAAGTTTCATGCTAGGTCAGGCGTCAGCATTAGTTGAGATAGTAGCAGGGATAATAGGTGCAGTATTAGTAATATATATAAGAAGTATGCTACCATTATTATTAGCATTTGCATCAGGTGCAATGATAGTAGTTGTTGCCAGAGAACTACTACCGGAATCAGTAAAAAACAATAAAAACTTATCAACCTTAGGATTAATAGCAGGATTTATTTTGATGATGATATTAGATGTTGCTTTGGGATAAAATAAAAATAATAGAACAGGGAGGTCGATTTTAGCCTCCTTGTTTTATTATTTTTAAATTTTTTATGTAAATATATTGACATTATTCTTAAATCGGTATAAAATAAAAATATAAAACATATTATTCTTAATACAGAACAATATAAAAGGAGGATATAAATGGGATATTTAACAGCAAAACAATTTTCAAAAATATGGGGAATAACAGAAAGAAGAATAATAAAACTATGTAGTGAAGATAGAATTAGTGGAGCAATAAAAAAAGGAATGGTGTGGGAAATTCCAGAAGGAACTCTTAAACCATCAGATAGAAGAAGCAATATATATAAATACATTAACACGCAAAAAAGAATAATGATTGTAAATGTAGAAAAAGAATTTAAAGCTTATTTATTAGAATTAATAAATAAAGAGGGTTACATAGTAGATTTTGTTGATACAAAAGTAAATTTAGATGAATTATCAAAATATTATGAAGGTCTTATATATTTTCAGTCAAACAACATAGATAAAAATGAGGAACAATTTATAATAAACTTTTTCGATAAATTAAACTCAGAATCTAGCATAGTAATTGTAGATTATACTAATAAAAACAGAAATGAAATAGAAAAAAAGCTAGCAAAAAAACTAAGAAATGAAATTGGAGCAAGAATAAATACATTAATTTTAGATATAAAAAAAGATAAAGATGTTCTAATTAATTATAATGAAATAGCCGAAGACATATTAAATTTGCTAACAAAACTAGAAAATACAACAGGAACAGCAATAAAGACAGATGGAGGAAAAATAGAATTCAATAAAAATGGAAGAACAGATAATTTAGGAACAGGAGAATTCTATAAAGCAATAAATAATTATTTTAAGAAATTAAATAAAGAATCACATTTATGGTGTGCATCAACAATGCTAGAAGACGAATGGACAGAATCACCACAAGAAATGAAATTTAGATTAATAAATTTAGAAGCAGCAAATAGGGGAGTTAATGTAGAAAGAATATTCATATTTAGCAAAGATAAAATAAAAGAATTTAAAACTAACAAAACTTTAAAAATATACATGCAAAGCAATATAAAAACCCTATTTGTAGACTATGATGAAATACTAAAAAAGGCTCCTAAATTATTAAAAATAGTTGATAATGGCTGGGATGGAATTGATAGAAGTACTCTAATAGTTGACTTACCAGAAGAAAGTAACGAAAGAGGATATATATCAAAAAACACAAAAGAAATAATGAAAGCGTATGATTGCTTCCAAGAACTAAAGAAATATTCTAAAAATTTAAAAGAAACATTAAAAAGTTAGTAAAAAATAAAGGAGGAATATAAACATGAATAAAAGAGTAGAAGAATTTCAAAAAAGGCTTAAAGATATGTGTAGACCAAAACAAAAAAGTGAAAGAGCAAAAGAGAAAATATATGATTATGGAGACTTAAAGATAGTAGAGAATATAATAACTGGCGATATATCTATTTGTGAGGTAGAAGCTTTAGGATATGATAGAACAGAATTTAGAAGAAAAATAGGAGCAAATGATATAGAAAATGGAGAACAAGTAGCAGAATATGTATTACAAGGCTTACTAGCAGGTAGAGTATGCTTTGGAGGATATACAGACAAAACATGCAATAGTGGTAAGAGGATATATAGCTTTTTAGATGTATGGTACAAAATATATGGAAAGCCTCTAGAAGAAAATAGAAAATTTACAAAAGAAGAATTACTAAGAATATCACGAGAAATAAAAGAAAAATTTAAAGATACTAAATATAATTATATATATTCAATAACATGTAAAGATATTAATAATAGACAAAATGAATTTGAAGGAACAAAATATTTTGGAGGATATTTAAAAGAGAATGAAGAAATGCAAAAATTTGAAATGCTTGATGATGATAGTTTATGTGTTGAAACAGTTGGAAGAAATGAAGAAGGAAACCTAATAATTAAAATAGGAAATCAAGAAATACAGACAGATGGTTATGTTTTAGGTAGCTCAACAACAAAATCTGAAGATTCAACATTTGAGATAAAATTAATAGATTCAATAGGGATTAGTAGAGTTTTCTCTAAAGCAAAATTTACAAAAGAAGCATGTAAACAAATAATAGAAGACTATGAAAAAAGAATGGATCAAGAAGAAAGATAAAGAATAAAGGTGGGTGTAAAATGGTTCAAAATAGTGAATTCTTTAATAGAGTGAAAAAAATATCAAATCCTGAAATTGAAGCTTATATAAATAGTGGAGATCCTTACTTAATATGCGATATACTTGAAGAAACAAAGGGTGGACCAAACGGAATTTATTTAAAACAATTAGAAGATGCAATAATTTCAACAAATGATATAGTACAAATATATGAATTTATGTTCTTAGCAGTAGATATGAAGGTCAAAGGATTTGATAGAGAAAGATTTGAAAGAATAATTAGAGAAAGTAAAAATCCAAAACTTATGTGCTACTGTATGGGATTTGTTCCAGGTACTAATATAGAATTAATGCTTAAAGCACTAGAGAGTACTCAAAATGCTAAATATATGGAAATGTTAGTTATAAATGAGGATTATTGTCTTTATACAAAATAAAAAACTCATATTTATTTAGTATAAATAATTGAATTTGAGATAAAATAATGATAAAATAATGATAAAGGAGAGTGTGAGTTATGATTAATATTAGACCAGTATCAGATTTAAGAAATAAATATCCAGAAATAGAGGAGTTAGTTTTAAAGGAAGATGAAGCAGTTTATTTAACAAAAAATGGATATGGTTCAATGGTAGTATTAAGCTTAGAAAAATATGCAGAAATGCTAAAAAGTTTAGATGAAGAAAAAGCTTTAGAAGCAAGATTTGGAGTCATTGATATTGATAAAGCCTTAGAGGAAGCAGAAGAAGAAGCTAATAATCCTAACACTAAACGCTATTCTCATGAAGAAATGAAACAAATGGCAAGGAGGATAATTGATGGCAAATAAAAAATACGAAATAAAATATCTTCCAACATTTATTTCACAATTTAATAATATTTTGTATTACATTACATATGAACTTAAAAATAAAATAGC
>JAAVZA010000005.1 GCA_022791395.1 Clostridia bacterium | reverse complement strand
TAGGTGAGGTTGCAACAGACCCAGTTGCCTCTTGGATGATACAAGCAGCCCAAGTTGCATCAAAATTTACATTATTTACACACCATGCAAAAACATTTCCAAACTTAGTTACGGCATTAAGAAACTCAATGTTAAGAACTGGTGTATTTAAAAATGAAAAAACAGCTGAAGAACAAGTTGTTCAAGTATTAAATTTTGATATACATTTAGTAAAAGACTTTAGAGGAAGAAGATATATAGAGAGAGTTACAGAATGTATACCAGTAGAAGAAAAAAATGAATATACTTTTGATCACAACAAAGAAAAAACCTTAGAAGGAAAATTTGATAAATTTTTTGATAATGCTACACATTATTTTACAAAGATTACAGATAGAAAATTATATGACTATGTTAATATATTAGAATATATTGATGGTGAATATATTCTTACAAATAAAATATCAGACCAAAACTTAAGAGAAATGAGAAATAATATGGATGAATCTGATGTTGAACAATTTGATGCTTTTGTTGAGGAAAATTGGGGAACAAAAATAAATAAAGAAGAGGATGCTAAAACAAAACCTGCAAAACGTGGAAGAAAACCAAAAGCAACAAATTAATAATGAATTATAAGCAGTGAAAGGAGGTGCTATTATTATATGTCAAATGAAGTTATACTATATGGTATGGGAGTAGTTATTGCCTTATTTGCAGCTGTTGTTATAGCATATATACTTTTACAAAAAAGAATGCAAAATTCGGATGTACAACAAGTAATGAAGTTAAAAGCAGGAGTTGAAACTAATAAATTTTCAATGGATTTGCTTTATCAAAAACTATATATGTTTTACATCAAAACACCAGGCTTAAAAAGATATTTAGTAAAGTTAAGAAGAAGATTAGAAATAATTAATATAGAAGACGAATATTTAACTAGAAAGCAAACTTCAAAAATATTAACAAATGCACTATTAATAATAGTACCAGTAACAATCGCTGTTATAGTTTTTGCAAAAAGTAATATGTTACTACTTGCAATACTATTAATATTTGAAATATTTATGGTAGAAACCTTGATTGAAGGAATGGTAGATAAAGTAGATAATAAACTACTTAAACAACAAATTGATTTCTTTTCAGAGATAAGACATGCCTACCATGATACAAATATGGTTGAAGAAGCAATATATGAAACCTCACAAAATGACGAGTTAGAAATTTCTCGTCAAGCTGAAAAAATTTATGAAGTATTAATATCTGATGATCCAGAATCAGAGCTTGAAAAATATTATGATATAGCGCCAAATGCTTATTTAAAAGAGTTTGCAGGAATATCATATTTAACTAGAGAATTTGGAGATAGAAAAGACCAACATGGAGCATCTTTATATTTAAAAAATTTAAACAATATTACACAAGAAATGCAGATTGAAATACTAAAAAGAGATAAATTAGATTATGTTTTTCAAAGTTTATCAGTTATATCAGCAATACCAATTTTACTTATAGAACCACTTAAAAATTGGGCAGTATCACAATTTGGATTTACAGGTGCGTTTTATAATGGTAAAGGCGGATTTATAGTACAAATGATTTTATTAGTATTAACATTTTTGTGTTATATATTAATAAGAAAAATAAAAGACAATTCTTCAACAAATGCTAATGTTAAAAATACTGAAAATCCATGGCAAGCAAAATTATATAAAAATAAATTTATAAAGAAAATTGTAGATTTATTTATGCCTAAAAGAGGAAGTAAAGAGTTTAGAAAAATTACTGGTTTACTAAAAGATGCAGCTTCAAAACAAAAGATGGAATGGTTATATATAAATAGAATTGTACTTTCAATTGTGACCTGCTTTGTATCTATATTTATGTTTGCACAATTACATAAAATTGCAATAAATTATATATATGAAGAGCCAGATTCTGACTATGATATTGTTGGGCAAATGTCAGCAGCAAATGAAAAAAAAGCAATGGAAAGAACAAAAAAGCATAATCATTTTATTAATAAATTTAAAGGAAAAACAGGAGTAACTAAAGAGGTAATTGCAAATGATATGAAATACTCTAACCTTTATGAAGATGCAACAGATGAGCAAATAGAAGTAGATGCTGAGAAAATTTATACAAAATTACAAGTAATAAATAGTGAATATTTAAAGTGGTTTGAATTACTAATTGCAATTGTCTTTTCATTGGTTGCATATATGTGTCCAATTTGGATGTTAATGTTTCAAGTTAAAATGAGACAATTAGATATGGAAGATGAAGTAATGCAATTCCAAACAATTATATTAATGCTTATGAAAATAGAAAGAATAAATGTAGAAATAATATTAGAATGGTTAGAAAGATATGCAAATATCTTTAAAGAACCTATTACAAAATGTGTAAACAACTATGAAAGTGGTGCTTGGGAAGCTTTAGAGGAATTGAAAAATGATGTATCATATACACAATTTATACGTATAGTAGAAAGCCTTCAAGCAGCAGTAGAAAAGATACCAATCAAAGAAGCATTTGATGAATTAGATACAGAAAGAGCATATTATCAAGAAAAAAGAAAAGAATCAAATGAAAGACTAATTTCAAGAAAAGGTATGATTGGAAAAGTAATTGGATTTGCACCAATGGTGTGTTTATTTGTTGGATATTTAATAGTTCCATTAGTAGTAATAGGAATGACAAGTATGACCTCATCATTTAATACAATTATGACTATGGTATAAAAATTAATTATTACATAAAGACTTTATAAGAAAGGAATGGATATTAATGGAAAATGCATCAAAAGCCTTAATTATGGCAGGCGAAATATTAATTGGAATATTGGTTATTGGTGTGTTAGTATATGGTTATACCAATATTCGTTCCTTAAAAGCAGAAGAACAAGGAGAAATAACGACTGAACAATTAGCAGCATTTAATAGAGAATATGAATCTTATAATAGAAAACTGCTTAGAGGTGTAGATGTTATTTCAGTAATGAATAAAGCAATAGATAATAATAGAAAGTATGAGTATGAAAATGCATATAATATTTCAATATCATTTGAACTTATAGAGGAACTAGCAGCGTA
The DNA here is from genome assembly GCA_022791395.1 of Clostridia bacterium. GTDB lineage: Bacteria > Bacillota > Clostridia > TANB77 > CAG-508 > RGIG8482. The sequence goes on along the minus strand of JAAVZA010000005.1, from coordinate 7,623 downwards.
TAAAGAAGTAGAAAAAGAAAATCCTGTAACACATATAAAAGAAACAATAACTGTTAGAGAACCAAGAGCATCTTTAAAGAAACGGAACATATACAGTATTTAAAAGTACAGATGGACCATATCAAACATTATTTAATAGAGCTGTAACAGACGTAGAAACATTTAATGACTTTAAAAGAAGAGTATTTGATTGTACTGGAATAGAATACAACGACTTAGGAAGAATATGCAAAATGAGCTTTAAAGAAAGAAAAATAGATTATTATACATTATAAAATAAAAAGGCGTGGTGATAAATGGAAAATGCATCAAAAGCTTTAATCATGGCTGCAGAAATTTTACTTGGAGTAATACTTATAACAATATTTGTAGGAGCATATTATTCTTGGAATAATCTCGCAAGTGATATAAATAAAGATATAGAATTAACAAAAGTACAAGAATTTAATAGTAATTTTACAATATATGATAAATCACTAGATTCTAAGGCACATGATTTAACAACACACGATTTAATATCAATATTAAATTTTGTTAAAGAATACAATAAACAGGTAGATGATTATTATAAAGTAGTAATAACTAGTAATTTTGGAATAAATTCAAGTACACAAATAAATAACATGTCTGAATTTATAAGTAAAAATGAAGGTAGCATTTTTAGTTTAACTATACTTAAATACAATGAAGTAACAGGAAGAGTTAAAGAAATTAGATTGACTAAAAAATAGAAATATTATTTGACAAAAAACATATTTATTGGTTGATAAATATTAAAAAAAATAGTATAATTTAGAAAGGAACATTTTATTGAAAAAGATAGTCATAATTTTTGGAATTATAATAGTTTCACTAATTTTAATAATAAGTGTATCCTTAATTGAAAATAGCAAAAATCTATCAAACATAAAAGCTTATAATAAACAATATGAAGAATATTATCAAAAAGCAGTTTATGGTACTGATGTAATGACTCTAATAAATAGAGCAACAGATCAAAACCTGAGAAATGAAATAGAAAAAGATGAAAAAGGATATTTTATTGAAAATGATATAAATTCAATAAAACTTGAAATAAAGTTACTTTCAGAAGAAAAGTTACTTACATATCAAATGGAAACCTTGATGAATGTTGGACTAGAAGGATTTGTTAAAAACTTTAACTTAATAAAATTTAAATGTACACAAATAGAGTATCACAATAGTACAAAAAAAATTAAAAAAATAGTTTTTGAACAAATTGAAGAATAAGTTATTAATATTTGGACTATATAAAGTCTAATTTTAAATATATTAAACAAAAGAAATAGGGAGGAAGAATTATGGAGAACGCTTCAAAAGCACTACTAATAGCAGGTGCTATATTAATTGCTATATTATTAATAGGAATAGCTATGATGGTATTCGGTAATATAAACGGAATTACAGGAATGGCTGGACAACAAGTTGATGCTATGGAAATACAAGGATTTAACAGACAATTTCAACAATATGCAGGAGAAAATGTTTCTGGATCAAATGTAAAAACATTAATAAATAATATTAATGCAAGTAATGCTACATATGCTAATGATGCATCAAAACAAATAGATGCTGGATCAGGTTCTGGTAATGTAGTTACTTCAACTGGTACAACTTCAAAAGTACTTAGTGCTAATATCGGTACTAATTATAGATATAAAGTAAGCTTTGGAACAGACGCATCAGGATTTATTAATTCAGTTACAGTTGTAAGAGTAACAAAATAAGAAAGAAAGAGGATTTATTATGGAAAATGCAGTAGATGCACTTAAAATGGCTTTTGGAATAATAGTATTTGTTATAGCAATTGCACTTTCAGTATCTGTTATTGGACAAGCAAGAGCAGCATCAGAGGTAGTTTTCCATTCTAAAGATAAGACTGAATTTTATCAATATGCAACAGAAGATACAGTAATAGATATAACACAAAATGGAGATAGAATAGTAGGAATAGAAACCATTATTCCTACTATTCACAGATATGCTAAAGAGCAATTTGCAGTTACAATATTTGATAAAAGCGGAAATCCAATAGTAAGATATGATCTTTGGACAGAAGGATTTATGTCTAACTGGAATCAAATAGTAAAAAATAAAGACAAGGTAGAAAGTGACGGCAATGCATACAAAGAGCTGGAAAATAGATTGCAAACAATACAAAAGGCTGTAAATAGAACAATAAATAAAAATAGAGAAGTAGATGTAGAAAAGGATATACAAAAATTGTATAGAGTTGATTCAACTACAAATAGAACTATAACTGTAGCAGCACCTTGGGGTGGAGATAATGAAAAAATACAGAAAAGAATTACAGCAGATATGTTAGGAAATATATATGAAATAAACAATATAATATATAATCCAAATAGAGAAAAAAAATTAAAAAACTATGAAAATAGTAAATTTATAGAAAAATTTATAGAAATAACAACTAATGGTGAAACTGTAACAGATGATGGATATTCTCTTGAAACTATTAAGGGAAATAAGAAACTAGAGATAATATACATATTACAATAATAAGGAGGAATTAATATGGGAGGAGACACATTAATAACTGTCGTTGCTATATTTTTAGCTGCTATTCTAATGTTTGTATTTCCATTAATGTCAATATCAGAAAGAAATGACGATATATCACTATTATCAGTTCAAACCTCTACTGTAGAGTTTGTAGATAATATTCGTTCTACAGGGAAGATAACTCTAGATAATTATGATAAATATCTTCAAAATTTATCTGCTACAGGAAATAGTTATGATGTTGAAATATCAGTTAAGGTATTAGATGAAAATCCTGGTAAAAAAGGCGCAGAAACAAGCACAACGAAAATAGGAGAAAATATTTATTATACTATTTATACTTCACAAATTGAAGAAGAATTAGGTATAGGAAAAATTAATCCAAAAAGTACTACAAAATTGTTAAAAGAAGGAGATATAGTATCTGTAAGTGTTAAAAATACAAATACTACTATTGCTCAAATGCTTAAAAACTTTTTCTATAGTATATCAGGAAATGATACATATAGTATAGAAGCTTCACATTCAGGAGTTGTTATGACAAATGGAAAATAGATAAGAGAGGCAAAGGTGATATTAAATGAAATTACAAAACATGGCGGTTATATTTGCAATAATTATTATACCTATGACCTTAATTTTATCAGCATATATTGGTATTCAAATAGATACAGCAAGTTTACAACGAGAATACGATACCAAATTATTAGACGCAACACACGATGCAGTTGTTGCGTTTCAATTGAATTCTATGCAAAATAATTATTCTACAAATGCAGATTCCTTAAGAAGAGATGTTAAAGCTTCTATAAATGCTTTTTTTACTTCACTTGCAACAAATTTAAGAGTGCCAGGTGAAAATTCAAATTATATTACACAATATATACCAGCAGTAGTAGTGACTTTATATGATGGATATTATATATATTCACCAATGGAGATGGAATATAAAGATGAGAATGATGTTGTAAAAACAAGATACGAACATATTCTAAAACCATATATACACTATTCAGTAAGATACCAAACTGGAAATTGTGATATAGTGGTAAATTATTCATTAGATAATTATATTACAATATATGGATATATGAATAATGAATATATTTCAAGAGCTGGTTATTTAATAGTAAATGATGTAGCCAGTGATGGAAGTCAATATAAAGGTGTAGCTATAACAGACAATACTGCAAAGGAATATTATAAAAGTGCAAAGGAATTTACAGAGTGGGTAAAGAATCATTCGTTTTCAGGAACAAAAATTGTAGATGTAGTAATACCTAAAAATGCAAAAGATTCAAATGGGAAGGCTTATCCACAATTTGTAAATAATAATACAAGAATTTTAAATATATCAAATGATAATGACCCAGAAGAACCTGTTGAATCAGATTTTTCAGCACACAAAAGAGAGATAATGAAACAATCAATACAAAGTAATTTGAACAATGCAATATATTCATATAGTAAACATACTACTTTAAACACAGAATTTAGAATGCCAGTATTAACAGAACAAGATTGGGACAAAGTTTTATCAAATGTAAATATAATATCATTTATGCAAGGATTACCAGTAGGAGTAAAGGAATATAATAATTATGCAATAGTAACAAGTACAGATAATAAGCAATATGTAGCTCCAGATTTATTATATTATATACACAATGGAGATTATCACAAACTAGAATGTCCAATATTACAAGAGGCAGCTGGAAATGTTGTGGGTTATAGAAGTATTGATTATGACAAACAGAAAAATGAAAATGGAGATTATTATTATAAACATAAAGAACTTGCATGTTATACATGTATTGTAAATTCTGCAAATCTAGAAAAAAAGAAAATACAAAATTATCCATATAACTTAAAACAAGCATATTATAATACACTTGCAAGAGAAAGATGGAACTTAAATAAATTAAATGTAACTTTATAATAAAATGTATATTAAAATTTAAAAAAATGGGAAAACTAATAATAAATATTTAAAATTTGCTAAAGCAATAAAAAACAGTCTTTATGAAAGGATGTTAAAAATGCGAATTATAAAAAGAATATTTATTGTTAGTTTTTTGATTTTATTATTAATATATGTAACTAATATAACTTCTATACCATCAAATATTATTTTGTTTCAGGGAGAAAGTCTAAAAATTAATACAGTTTTAGGAGTTAATTTAGAAACTAAAAATGAAGGAAATTATGAAGCAATTCAAGCATCAACAGATATATCATCTAGTACAACAGTAGGTAAAAAGAATTATAGTTTAAATTTATTTGGAGGAATTGCATTAAAAGATATAACTGTTAATGTAATTCCAAAAGTTTTAGTAGTACCAGTGCGGTAATACAGTAGGACTTAAGCTATATACAAGTGGTGTATTAGTAGTGGGAATGAGTGAAATAGAGGGGATAGATAATAATAAATATAGACCATATGAAAATACAGGAATACAAGAAGGAGATATGATTGTAGAAATAAATAAGGAGACAGTAACTTGTACAGCTGATTTATTAAATACTGTTAATAAATCAAAAGGGAACAATGTAGCCATTAAATATGTAAGAGATGGGGAGGCCTTAGAAACAAGCATAACACCTGTAAAAGTTGGAAACAATAGTTATAAATTAGGTCTTTGGGTAAGAGATGCTGCTGCAGGAGTTGGTACAGTTAGCTTTTATGAACCATCTACAAAAACTTTTGCAGCCTTAGGACATGGAATACAAGATGTAGATACACGGAAGTTTACTAACAATTGCTAAAGGAGATTTTGTTACGACTAAAATAGTATCAATAATAAAGGGAAAAAAAGGAAGTCCCGGAAAAATTCAAGGTTCAATTGAAAATAGTACTATAATAGGAGAAGTATATAAAAATACAGAATTTGGTGTGTATGGGAAAGTAACTAATGTGAGTGCTTTAAATATTGATGTATCAAAGGCAATAGAAGTAGCGACAAGAAATGAAATCGAAACAGGACCTGCAAAAATAGTATGTACTTTAGAAGATAATAAAACAAAACAGTTTGACATAGAAATAGAAAAAATATATGTAAATAACAATGAAAATAATAAAAGTATGTTAGTAAAAGTAACAGATAAAGAATTAATAGAGAAAACAGGGGGAATAATTCAAGGAATGAGTGGTAGTCCTATTATACAAAATAATAAAGTGGTAGGAGCTTTAACTCATGTATTGGTGAATGATCCACAAAAAGGTTATGCGGTATTTGCAGATTTAATGATAAAACAAGCAAGAGAAGTAAATTAAAATTCCTCGTGCTTTGCACGAGGAATTTTAATTTACTTCTTTAATAGCATAGGACCAATATTAGTAACATCACCAGCTCCGAGAGTTAGTATAACATCATTTGGTTTTGCATGCTCTTTTATAAATTTAACTATATCTTCAAAATTAGAAATATATTCACAATTTGCTTTTCTTGAAGAATTTAATCTATTTACAATGTCTTTAGAAGATACCCCATAAGTATTGGTTTCTCTTGCAGCATAAATATCAGTTATAATTATATTATCAAAATTACTTAAAGATTCAGCAAATTCATTTAATAAATTCTTTGTTCTTGAATATGTATGTGGCTGAAAAATAACCCAAGCCTCATTAAATTTTTTATTATACAAAGCATTACAAGTAGCTTTTATTTCTGTTGGATGATGAGCATAATCATCATAAACAGATATATTATTATATGACCCTTTATATTCTAATCTTCTATGAGCTCCAGTAAATTCAGAAAGTCCAGTTTTTATAGCATCACTAGTAATTCCGTAATAATCACATAAACTAATACAAGCAAGAGCATTTAAAACATTATGATATCCTGCAACTGATAAAGTAATATGAGAATAAAATTCACTATGTTTATATACATCAAATTCTGGGAAACCATCATTGTTAAATTCTATATTTTTAGCTACAAAATCTGCATTTAAATTTTCTATTCCATATGTAATATAAGGACCAGCAGAATACTCTTTTAAATCCAAACAATTCTTATCATCTGCATTTAATACTAGAATCCCATTTGAGGGAAGTAATTTAACATATTTAATGAAAGCATTTTTTATATTATCAAAAGTTTTAAAATAATCTAAATGATCATTATCAATATTTAGTATAATTTCTGCTTTAGGTCTAAATTTTAGAAAACTTTCTACATATTCACAAGCTTCAATTATAAAATATTCGCTATTTCCAATTTTATAATTACCATCTATTTGATTTAATATTCCTCCAACCTGTATATTTGGATCAAGTCCAGCCTTTAAAAAACATACAGATACCATAGAAGTAGTAGTTGTTTTTCCATGTGTGCCAGAAATACCTATGGTGTTTTCAAAAGCTTTTGTAAGTTCTCCTAAAAAATCACATCTTTCTATTAAAGGAATATTTAAATTACGTGCTTCTACCATTTCAGGATCATCCTTAGAAATAGCGGCAGTATAAACTATTGCATCCGCTTTTCTTAAGTTATCTATATCATGGCCTATTGTAACACTAATTCCATTTTTTATTAGTTTGTCTGTAATTTCAGAAGAATGAGCATCACTTCCTGTAATAGTAAATCCCCAGTTGTGTAGTATTTCTGCAATTCCGCTCATACTAACTCCGCCAATTCCAATCATATGTATTCTTTTATATTTTTTTATATTTTCAATGTTAGCCAAAGCTATTCGCCCCTTTTATAATGAATTTATCAATTAAACAAAATTATATACTTTAAAGCTTTTTTTTTCAATATTATTTTATGTTTTAAGTATAAAAAATGTTAAAAAAATAAATAATGTATAATATAGAGCAAATTATAGTGGAAAATATTTTGAAAAACTTTTTGTAAAAAATAGAAGGAAAAAAAAGATTTGTGACGAATATTATAATTGTACATAACAGTACGAAATATTTAAAACAATTTATGAAGAGGGGTGCACAAAATGCAAATAACAGATGTACGTTTAAGAAAAGTAAATTCAGAGAACAGAATGAAAGCTGTTGCTTCTGTAACATTCGATAATGAATTCGTAGTTCACGATATCACAGTTATCGAAAGCCAAAAT
>JAAVZA010000061.1 GCA_022791395.1 Clostridia bacterium | reverse complement strand
TGTACTCCCTGTTCACCGGCACCGACCGTGACCGGGTATGGCGGGAGCTGGTGGAGCGGTTACGCTTGAATGAGCGGCCTATGCGGGCAGAAGCGAGAGATTATCAGCAGCCTGTTGAAACTCCTATCGCCGATATTTCTATGCGCCACCGTACCTATTCCGCGCTCCTCTCTGTGCTGGGGTTGGCGAACGCCCACCGTGACAACCTCCACAACCGTGGACTTAGTGACCGTGATATAGCCCAGCTAGGCTACAAGTCTATGCCGCTGTCGAATAACTCCGAGCTTGTCCGTCGCGTGCTGGAAACCGGCGCTGACCCGCAAGGCGTGCCGGGGTTCTTCCGTACAAAAGCCGGGTGGTGGTCGTTTGTACACCAGCGGTCCGGTATTCTCATTCCAGTCCGGGATATGCGGGGCCGGATTCAAGGGTTACAGCTTCGGCTGGACAACACCGAGAACCGAAAGTTCCGCTGGATATCCAGTGTTGAACTCACCGGCGGCTGTGGCTCGCCCGCCTGGACGCACTTGGCTGGAAAACCAGGCAAGATGGTAGTTTTGACCGAGGGCCCTATGAAGGCCGATGTGATTCATGCCTTCTCCGGGCTGACCGTTTTGGCAGTGCCGGGGGTGAACGCCTTGCAAAGGCTGGAAGAAGCTCTTACCGAACTACGAAAACAGGGCGTCAGGGAAATCAAGACGGCCTTTGATATGGACTATGTTACCAACTGCTATGTGCAGAGCGCCTACGAGAAGTTAATGGTCCTGCTGGGCCGGATGGGGTTCCGGTATGGCACCTATGTCTGGGATCCACGATACAAGGGGTTGGATGACTTTATCTGGGCCCGGCTGAAAGCAAATCTGGATAGAAATAGTTGACGAACGAGGGGTGACGCGTTGCGCCGCCCCTTTGCTTTTTCAAGCCTTGTGAGGGAGACCGTTTTGTGCTATACTAACCCAGAATCACAGATAATGTAGGAGGGACAGTTATGGAGGAGCGCAAAAACGCGGACAGATTTACCGGCTTTGCCGATGTATACGAGGGCGCACGGCCGAAAATGCCCGAATACCCAATCAAGGTCATCTGCGAATACCTTGAGAAAAAGCCCGGTCTGGTGGTGGATCTCGGCTGCGGGACAGGCCTATCTACGGTTCCATGGGGAGCCGTCGCGGAGCGGGTCATCGGCATAGAGCCCAGCAAGGACATGTTCCGGGTAGCCATGCAGAAGGCCGGTAAAAGCATCTCGTTTATCAAAGCCTATTCCACCGGCACGACCCTGCCGGACGCCTGCGCGGACGTGGTGATCTGCTCACAGTCTTTTCACTGGATGGAGCCGGTTTCCACGCTGAAGGAAGTTGACCGCATCCTGAAACCCGGCGGCATATTTGCCACGGTAGACTGTGACTGGCCTCCAAAAACCAAATGGCAGGCGGAGAAAGCGTACATGGATCTTTACAACGAAGTAAAACAAATCGAGGCCAGCGACCCCGCAATAAAAGATTCCTTTGTGCGGTATGACAAGGCAAAGCACCTGAGCAATATGGAGAAAAGTGGGTATTTTCGGTATTGCCGGGAGGTCCTTTTCGTCAACACCGAGCCCTGTACCGCCCAGCGGTTCATCAACATTCTGTTAAGTCAGGGCAGCTTGCAGGCCATTTTGAAGGTCGATCCTCAGCGGATAGCGGAGGATATAAAGCGGCATGAAGATACCGTCAGGGATATTTTTGGTGATGAGGAGTTCCATATTGACTTTTTCTACCGTATGAGGGTAGGGATCAAGTAATTCTTGCCATGATGCAGTTATCGTCTGGGCAGCTAGTGCGTTTCGCACTGGCTGCCTTTTTTATGAAAAAATTTGCGTATTTGGGTTGCAAATGCGCACAGTAATGGGTGTAATCACTACAAATGAAACTCAAGGAGGTACTTATAATGTTGATCGCTATCGACCACGGCAACTACGCCATAAAAACGCCCCGGTTCACCTTCGTGTCCGGCCTCACAGAGCACTCCGTCAAGCCTCCCGTGTCTGACGAGATTCTGGAATACGCAGGGAAATTCTGGACGCTCACCAGCCACCGCCTGCCCTACATGAGAGATAAGACCCAGGACGAGCGGTTCTTCATCTTGACGTTGTTCGCCATCGCCAAGGAGCTGGAACGCAAGGGTCAGTATTCGCCGGTTGAGCGCATCCAGCTTGCCGTGGGCCTGCCGCCCGAGCACTACGGCGGCCTGAAGGAAAAGTTTGCCGCTTACTTCAAGCGTAGTGTGCCGGTACGGTTTTCCTATCGGGACAAGCCCTACGCCATCCAGATCGACCAGGTGATGGTGTTCCCCCAGGCTTTCGCGGCAGTAGTGCCCCAGAGCGACATGGTGCTGAACACTTCCCGGCTCTTTATTATCGACATCGGCGGCTATACCACGGACGTGCTGCTCCTGCAAAACGGCAAGCCTGATTTGCAGTTCTGCCGTTCCCTGGAAACCGGCGTTATCACTATGAACAACGAGGTCATCCGCAAGGTCAGCTCTCAGTATGATATGAAAATAGACGATGAGCACATCTCCAATGTCTTGCAGGGCAAGGAGAAATATCTGCCCGATGAAGTCCGGGAAGTAATCTACACCGCCGCGAAACTTCACGCCAACGACATTCTGAACCAGCTCCGGGAACTTCAGATTGACCTCCGTTCAAATCCGGCTATCTTCATCGGGGGTGGCAGCATCCTCCTTCAGTCTTACCTGAGTGAATCACCGCTGGCAGGCACGGCGGAGTTTATCGACTCGCCCAACGCCAATGCTGTGGGCTATGAGATGTTGGGGGAGAAACAGTTGGCCCGGTTAAGGGGGTAATCCTATGCGTAAGAATGGAAAGTATCGGTTTTCACTCCAATTTCCCGCTGAAACTGAGGAGCAGATACAGGCCGGAGAACTGCTGGAACGGCTGGGCAACCGAAAAAGCGCCGTTGTAGTGGCGGCGCTGGGGGAGTATTTGGCTGCCCACCCGGCCTTGCTCAGCCCGGAGTGTAGGGTGGAAATCAAGGCGGTGCAGAGCATTTCGTCAGACTCACTGAGGGAAATGGTCCGGAATTTGTTGGAAGAACAGCTTGCGGCAGCGCCAAAAACGGAAGTGGGTGCTGGAAACAATGTGGATTTTAATGGCAAGATAACAGAAATGCTGGATAATTTAGATATATTTCAGTAAAACACACGATTTCTTTATTGCTTAATCTAAAGCGATTATAAGTAGTCCTTTACAACTCTTTTGTTTGGAAAACAAATGCTGTAAAATTATAGTGCAGTAAGAAATAGATTTCCTATATATCTGTTGATATTCTTATTTCGGACTGCTCGCATGAAGGCTGTTCTACAGAAATGTAGCCCGGCCTTTTTGTCGTTTTATATCATTTTGTCCAGGCATACCATTCAGGTGTGTCTGGATTTTTCGTTCCGCGCTTTGCCCGGATGGTGTGCTCTGGAAGAAAGGAGCGCACCATGCGTGGAAAAATTCAGGAACGGGATGAACTTAGGGCGAGGTTTACGAAATGGATGGAGGTGACACTATATCGTGCCAGATTGCGTTATCTCAAAAAAGAGAGCCCCAAAAGCGAGACTGTACCGCTGGATGAAGTTGAGGACTGGTACTCAATAACAGACATCGGCGGCAAAGATCAATTCGAGTTTGAACAAGACCATTTGGCTGGGGCTTTTGCCAAGCTCTCCCCAGAGAAACAGGCAATTCTATCTAGGCTGTTCGTTGATGAGATGACACCGGCAGAGATAGCCAGTGAACTGCACTTTACTGTTCAAAAAGTGTACAACCAGCGGTATCAGGCAATCAAAGCTCTCCGCCGCAGCCTTCAGGATGGAGGTGAGGAACAGTGACTGCCGAAAGATTCCGTTGCTTGTTAGAAGGGGCCGTTTCCAGAGACGTGGACTCATTGGAAGAACTTATCGACCTATATGGTCCCTTAATTGACAAAATGAGTAGAATAGACGGAAAAATAGATGAAGACCTGCGGCAACATCTTTTGCTGCATATTGCGCTGCACATTTCAAGATTTGAAATTTAAAAAAATTTTTGATTCTGTTCGAGATTCTTTGACTGGCATGTCTTTTTATATAGTGAAAGGCATTTCCCCATGCCCCAGAACCTTGACAAATTCACAGTCTGACCCGGTACATATCCCTGCGAGAGAGCGGCTATCCACCTATCTGGAAAGTAGGCCAAGAGTACATATGGCATGGCGGCACTATGCCAACGCGAAGATCCTGCAAAGGATATGGGAGAACCGACCACTCTGCTGTCCGCCAGCTACGGACGCCGGCGAAGATATTTCATTCGCACTTGACATGAGAACCAATATATGCTACTATATATGTATATAGTTTCAAGGCTTTTGGATAAAGCAAAGTTGAAGAGTTTCAAAGTGTCATTTGTGTCTGTATAGGCATAAATGACTTTTTTGTGCTCAAAAATGCGCATAATTTTGAAGGCTGCAGCAGAGAACCAGTGGAAAAACAATCAGATTTTGGCTAACGTCATGGTATATTATGACATTCGCTATGAAAAACTAAAAATGATATCCTCTGTCAGAAAGGAGAATAACTGTACATTGAAAGATAACCCTAAGCACTCAAGTGATTCCCGCAATCAACACAAAGGAAAGCAGACAGCCGATGCAGTTGTTCGCAAAATCTGGCTGAATTACTTCAATGACTACTTGTACCAGCACAATCTGATAACAGAAGAGGAGAGGCAAAAGCTGCGCCGTATGATCGGTTAGGCTCTTGCCTTTTCGATTTCTTTCTGTTATACTATAATCATGATATAACGAACTGAACGGAGGTGCGAGATATGGATATCCATACCATCCGCCAACAGTTGAAGACAAGGCCCATCTACGACCTGCCCCTGCGAGTCACCTTCTACGCCCGGGTATCCAGCGAAAAGGACGAGCAGCTGAACTCCCTGGGAAACCAAATCGCCTATTACCAGGAGCTCATCCGCAAAAATCCCGCCTGGGAATATGTGGAGGGCTACATCGACGAGGGCCTTTCCGCTGCCACCACCAAGAACCGAGAGAACTTTCACCGCATGGTGGAGGACGGCAGAGCGGGGGTTTTTGACTTCATCATCACAAAGGAGATCAGCCGGTTTGCCAGAAATACCCTGGACTCTATCAGCTATACCCGAGAACTGCTGAACGCTGGAGTTGGCGTATTCTTCCAGAACGACAACATCAACACCCTGGACGAGGACAGCGAGCTGCGCCTGACCATCATGTCCGGCATTGCCCAAGACGAGCTGCGTAAGCTCAGCAGCCGGGTAAAGTTCGGTCATGCCCAGGCTATAAAAAACAGTGTGGTGCTGGGCAACAGCCGCATTTTCGGCTATATAAAAGATGGCGGTCGGCTGGTGATAGATGAAGACGAAGCCCGGATGGTCCAAGAGCTTTTTGAACTCTACGCCACAGGTGAGCACAGCATGAAGCAGATCGAGACCATTTTCTGGGAGAAGGGCTACCGCAACCACAACGGCAACCGCATCGCACACACTACCATGTCGGGGATAATATCAAATCCCAAATACAAGGGCTACTATGTGGGCAACAAGGTGAAGGTGGTGGACCTGTTCACCAAGAAACAGAAGTTCCTCCCGCCAGAGGAGTGGGTCATGTTCAAGGACGAGACAGGGGAGATAGTGCCAGCCATCGTGGACGAACAGCTTTGGGAGCAGGCAAACCAAGTCCTGCATAAGCGCAGCGAGGACGTAAAGAACCGCCAGGGCATCTGCAACCACGCCAATCTCCTCACCGGCAAGCTCATCTGCACCCACTGCGGCGCGGCCTATTACCGCCGGGATTCCGTCAGCCGGGACGGTAAGAAGAACAGCAAGTGGGTCTGTTCCGGCAAAATAAAGAACGGCGCGGACGCATGTCCGTCTTTTGCCATCTATGAAGAAGAAATCAAGCCCCTGCTCTTTCAAGTGTTCAGCGAGACAGAGGCCGACGCCGAAGCCCTCATTGAGGAATATGTAGAGATGTACAAGTCCCTGCAAGACGATGGAGACACGGCCCGGCAAATAGAAGATCTGCAAAATAAAATCGAGCTGGCCCAAAAGAAGAAGTCCAAGCTGCTGGGCTTCAACGCCATGGGTGAGCTGTCCGACCGGGACTTCCTCTCAATGAACAAGGCCTGCGACCAGGAGATCAGCGAGGCTGAGAAACAGATTTATGAGTTAGAGCAGAGCCAGCTCTCCCGGGGCGAGCTGAAAAAGCATATCGACACCATCCGCCGGGTGCTCCACGATGCCAAGCGGGACGCGGCAGAGGGTATCATCAACAAGGAGTTTGTGGATAAGTACATCGACAAGATATATGTGACCCCGGAGGAGGGCCGGATGCTTCTGCAAATCAAGATATTTACTGGGGAGACCACGGACAAGTACCTTCAGAATCTCAGAGGTCGTGCGGGTCACACGTTCAAGAAGATGATCGAGAGCTACGAGAAGGGCCTGAAGTAAGCGGAGTCCTCAAGCCAAAGAAGGAGCGCCCTGCCGGGGTTAAACCGGCAGGGCGCTCTTTTCGCGCGGGAGAGGATTTAGTCAAAATCCTCAAGGATCTCCTTGGCGTGGGAGAGGTCCCTGGCCCAAATGCCGTCGCGCAGGAGCTTGATGTCCTCCTCGGGCAGCAGATACACCTCCGTGTGCTTTGTGAGCACCGGCACGGATTTGCCCGGCTGGAACACCCCTATGCCGCCACGGTAAATTGTGACAAGAAATTTATCCTCCGCCTTACTTTCTTCAGTTTCGCTGTTTTCTTGACTTGGGGCGGGCTTTGGGGTATAATATACCGTGGCGGGGTTTTCAGGCGGGCTTTCCGGCTCCCCGGAAACAGCCAACCCGCCGCGCCGCAGCGTGAGCATGACGGCCGAGAGCAAAAGGGCGATTACCGTGACTATCAGCAGGATTATGGTCAGGGTCTTATAGCGTCTGTATGTC
>JAAVZA010000050.1 GCA_022791395.1 Clostridia bacterium | reverse complement strand
TATATAAAAATAACATTGAAATTTTTTGTGTTACTAAAAATGTATTATTTTTTTACTTTTTGAAATAATTTTTTGCTTTCTATTATGTTTTGATTTAATTAAGATATCAATATTATACCATTTATTCATATATTGTAAATAGTATTTTCCTATTTGTTCTATCCAAATTTTAGTATTCAAGTATATAAGGAATCTAAAAATGGATTGCTATATGCAATCCATTCTATCTTTTTTAATATAAATAGTTTTGTGGGTTTTGTGCAACTCCATTTATTCTTATTTCAAGATGTAAATGATTTCCAAAGGAACGTCCTGTATTTCCAACTGCTGCTATTACATCTCCTTGTGACACTTTTTGCCCTACTTTTACATATAATGCACTACAATGTCCATATGCTGTTTCTATTCCATTTCCGTGTGATATTACTACACAGTTTCCATATCCGCCATTATATCCCATACTTGATGAAATAACTGTACCTGATGCAGCAGCTTTTATAGCTGTTCCTTTTGGTGCACCTATATCTATTCCTTTATGAGTTGACCCCCATCTTGAACCAAATCTTGATGTTACTGTTCCTGATACTGGTCTAATTAAATTTATTGCTAAGGCTACTTTTTTATTTGAAGTATTTGCACTTGAAGCATATTTTACATTACCAGAAGAATTAGTTAATTTTCTTACAACTTCTTCTTTTTCATATAATTTCGAAATTACTTCTTCTTTTGTTACAACGTCTTTTGCCTCTGACACAAACTTTTCTTTTATTGTAAGTTCATTTCTATTTTTACTATTTTTCTTTTTTAATTCATTTATTGCTTGTTCTGCCTCGCCAAAACTTGCAACATACAATTTTTCTTCTCCTGCTTGTAATATAGCATAATACTTATAATATGTTTTTCCAGACTGTTTTACTATGTCAAATATTTCATCATCGTTTGGCTCTACATCTCTTTTCAATAAACATAGCTTATATTCCGGTAAATTTTCTACTTCGACAAATGCAATATTTTGTCCATCTCCGTTTTCTATTTCATTTATTCTCTCTTGTAGTTTACTTTTATCTTTTGTATATCCAATTACTTCTCCATTTATAGATACACTATATGTTGGTTTATATATATATGCTATTATACCAACTATTAAACAAGATGCCAAAACTACTACGGAGATAAGTTTTACCCAAGTTCTTATATGTATTAATATCTTTTTCATAACGTTTATTATCTTAATACACTCCTCACTTTTTTATCTGTTGTTATTGTATATTAACTATTTTTTTTACACAATTATTACCTGAGTTTATATTTTAAAGTTATTTTTATTTTTTTTGTAATATCTCTCATTTTCTCTCTTTTTCTTCCTATATTGATGGTTTGTAATCTATTTGTAATATTTTGTTTAAATATAGGGATTTATGTAGAAAATTTTTTTAATAAAATATTAATAATTTTTTAATTAACTGATAAAAATAAATCTATTAATAGAGACTAAGTTTTTGATAAGATAATAATTATCAAAAACTTAGTCTCTATTAATGAGTTTTAAGATTGTAATTCATTTTTTACATTAGATATTTCTGTCACAGTTGCTTTTGCTGCTGGTTGATAATATCCTTTACTTTGAGCTATTTTAAACATTTCATATTGAAAACTTTCATCATTGTTTCTAATTTGTTGTAGTGTCTGTCTTAATTCCATATTTTCTGCTTCTGTTATAGCTGTTTGATATGCTGTTAAATCTGCTTTTACACTTGATAAAATATCATTTACCATTGTCTTTTCATCCATTTTATTTTCCTCCCTAAATTAATTATTTAAAAATGACATCAATTTTTGTTTTGTATTTAAACTATCTTGTGCTGCTTTTGTAAATACCTGTTTAATTTGTGGGTCTACTGCCCCAGATGAAAATGTATTTAATTTTTGATATGCTGTTTCATGTGCTCCTATTAGATGTCTTAAGTGTTGTAATTCTAATTGATTTAAATCTGCCACAATAATCATTCCTTTCATAATTTATCTCTAAACTATTATTTTCATAATTTCATTATTTTATGCAAAAAGACGCAGAATATAAATAAATTTTCTGCGTCTTTTCACTTTTACAATTCGTGTGTCTCAAAGGATCTTTATTTCGCTATCATACATCCGTACAATAGCTTCGGCATTTTCTTTGTCGATACGGGAATCGCAGTGTATTGCTATAACGGTTTGCCCGTTTACAGTATATACTCCTACTGTTACTCCCATGTCACTTAAAGCTGTCCGTAATGATTCTTTTTTTGCCATCTTGTGTCCTCCATTTACATTTTATTTAACATAAATATCTTACCATATATTTTAGTATTTATCAATATAAATCAATCAATTATTTCAAGTCCTGCAAATTTTGCCATTAGACGTTTATGTCCTACTTTATCAAAGTTAATATCTACTTTTAAGTCTTCCCCTTCTTGTTCTACATAATTTATTGTTCCTTCTCCAAATTTTTTGTGATATACTCGTTTTCCTGCTTTGTATATAGATAGGTCAATACTCGTTTCTTGCTTTTTATTTAGATTACTTAAGAAACTTTCTGCGGATCTAAAGTTAAATGTACTACTTTCTCGTTTCACAGGAATTTCATTCTTTTCTATTTTAGTAGTTGTAACTTTTCCTCCATATGTCCAATTAAATTTAGAAGCTTCAAATGTCCCCATTGTTTCATTTTCAAGTTCTTCTAGTCCTTCTACACACTCTTCCGGAATTTCCTCTACAAATCTTGATATGGCATTACAACTTGTTGAACCAAATATTGTTCTTCTTTTTGCACAAGTTAAAAATAGTTCTCTTTTCGCTCTTGTTATTCCCACATAGCAAAGGCGTCGTTCTTCTTCTAATTCTTTTGGCTCTCCTATTGACTTATATCCTGGAAAAATCCCCTCTTCCATTCCTACTAAAAATACTACTGGAAATTCTAATCCTTTTGCACTATGTAGAGTCATAAGAGTTACCGCATCTTGTTCATCTTCTAAATTATCAATATCACTAGATAGTGTTATACTTTCTAAAAAATCTCCAAGTGTTGAATCTGCTTCTTGTTCTTCAAATTCTATTGCTACTGTTAAGAATTCCTCCAAGTTTTCTATTCTATTTTCAGCTTCATTTGTGTTTTCAAGTTCTAATGCTTTAGTATAACCTGTTTTGTTTAGTGTTTCTTTTATTAGTTCTGATATTTCAATTTTTCCTTCTAATGTTCTTAGTTCTTCTATAACTTTAACGAATTCTCTAGAATTAGCAAATACTCTGTTTAGTCCATATTGTTCCGCATTTTTTATGATTTCATACATTGATGTTCCGAGTTTCTCCTGCAAGCTTTTGAATATTATCTAAACTTGTTTTTCCTATTCCCCTTTTAGGTTCATTTATAATTCTAATTAAGCTTAAATTATCATTTGTATTATGTATTAACCTTAAATATGCGATTATATCTTTTATTTCTTTTCTCTCATAGAATTTTAGCCCACCTATTATTTTATATGGTATAGCTTCTCTTACAAGTATTTCTTCTATTGCACGTGATTGTGTATTCATTCTATACAGTACTGAAAAATCTCTAAATTTATAGTATTCTTCTCTTCTTAAACGATTTATTTGTTCTACAATGTAACGTGCTTCATCATATTCGTCTTCTGCTTTATGTACTGTAGGCATATTTCCTTTTTCATTCTTTGTCCATAGTTTCTTTTCGTATTTTGTTTCATTATTTTTTATTACTGAATTTGCAACATTTAATATACTTCCTGTACATCTATAATTTTGCTCTAATTTTATTATTTTCGTTCCTGGAAAATCTTTTTCAAAATTTAGTATGTTAGATATGTCCGCACCTCTAAAAGAATAAATGCCTTGATCATTATCTCCTACTACTGTTATATTCCCATATCTTCCTGCAAGTAATGATATTAGCATAAATTGAGCCTTATTTGTATCTTGGTATTCGTCTACTAATATATATTTAAATTTTTCAGAATAATACTCTAATACATCTGGATTCTCAGTTAATATTTTTATTGCAAAGTTAATTATATCGTCAAAATCTAAGGCATTGTTTTCTTTTAATCTTTTTTGATATAACTCATATATATTTGCTATTTTTTCTTTTCTAAAATCACCATTTGCACGTGCCATATAATTACTTGGTTCTAGCATTTCATTTTTTGCATTACTTATTTCGCATTGTACAATTCTATCTGTAAACATTTTATCATCTATATTTAAATCTTTTAAACAGTTTTTTATCATTGATCTTTGGTCACTTGTATCAAATATTACAAATGAAGCCTCATATCCTATTCTATCAATATATCTTCTTAAAATTCTTACACATATTGAGTGGAAGGTGCCTATCCACATATCACGTGCTACTTCACCTATTAAGTTCTCTACTCTTTCTTTCATTTCATTTGCTGCTTTATTTGTAAAGGTAATTGCGAGTATATTCCAAGGCTTTATATCTTTTTCCTGTATTATATACGCTATTTTATGTGTTAATACCTTTGTCTTTCCACTTCCCGCTCCTGCAATTACTAAGCTTGGTCCTTCATAATTTATTACTGCTTCATATTGTTTATCATTTAATCCTTCTAATAAATCTTGCATTTTCTTGCTCCTTATCTTGCGAATTTATGTTTGTATTTTATTACAAAAAATAAAAAAAGTCAATAATATTATTGGTTGTTTTTTTGTAAAATATTGTTGACTTTTTGTATTTGATGTGTTATTCTTGTTTTACAGATAGAGTTATAACTTAAGAGAGTGTGGTTGCCTTTCCCAATCTACAAATTGAAAGGGTGTGAGGCTATGAATAAATTACTTTTAAAATATTTAATTATTTCAATAATTATTAACATTATACTATTATTCATAATATTTGCCTTAATTATTACTATAATTTTGGTTTAACTACACTGTCTGATTTGCCGTCAAAGTGTAGTACATATTTATAACTTTTACGGATGGCAACCACACTTTATGTGGGATTAACTTCTATCTGTTTTTATTATACCATATATTATCAAAAAGTAAATACTTTTTGTCAAATTTATTTTAGCTTCTGTATTAATTTTTCTAAGCATTCATCAATCTCTGCTGCGCAAAATCTATATGTTTCTATATCATATCCCCAAGGGTCTTTTATATCTAAATCTTTATTTTTTTCATCTGTTTGTACATATTCTTTTATTGTAAATACTTTACCTTTTAAATTTGGATATTCATATAATATTGTGTTTTTATGTGATGTTGTAGCACATAAAATTAAATCCATTTCTTCTATATTAGATTTTCTTATATTTGTTGCTCTATGTTTTGTCAAATCTACTTCATATTCTTCCATTGCCTCTACCCCATTATATGTTGCCATATCTCCATCACTTGCAAAAATTCCACATGAGTATATTTCTACATCTTTTATATTATTGTCTCTTATCTTTTTTTCCATTAACCAATGTGCCATTGCACTCCTACATATATTTCCTGTACATATAAACATTATCTTCATATTATTTCATCCTTTTTGTTTTTATATATTATAGCATTTATTTTATATTTTTACACAGGATTAGTAAATTATTATTTTAATATTTATTTTATACTGTAGTTGCTAAAATTCCTAATATAAATCCTAATATATTACCAATACTTGACATTCTTCCTTTATATAACTTGTTAGACTCTGGCAATAATTCTCCTGAAACTATATATAACATTGCTCCTGCTGCAAATGCAAGACATATTGATATTACATTTTGTGATATTGTTCCGCAAACTTGCTCCAAAGAAGGCTCCTATTCCTGTTGTAACACCAGATAATATAACATAAAATATTACTTTTGATACTTTCATTCCCCCATTCTTCATAGGTACTGCCATAGAAACTCCTTCTGGTATATCATGTAAAAGAATTGCAAGAGCAAGTGAATATCCCAAAGATATTGATGCTCCAAATCCAGCGCCAATACTAAGACCCTCTGGAAAATTATGAAGTGCAAGACCTATACTTACTACTATTCCTGTTTTTAATAATGTATTTTGATTTTTTACATCTTTTATACTAGTACTAAATTTCTTTTGTACTAATATATCACAAATTATCATACATACTACACCAAATATTACGCCTAATATGACTTGCGCTATGTTTGATATTTCTAAAGCTTCTGGCACCAGATCGAAACATACAATAGAAACCATTAATCCTGATGCCATAGATAATATAAAACTTAAAAATTTGTTGCTTGTATTTTTGAAGGTTACTCCTATTATTCCTCCTAGCGTTGTTCCGAATGTTCCAAAAAATAAACCAATTAGCGTTGTTTTTATTAAATATTCCAAAATAAAATCTCCTTAAATCAAATAAACTTTAGTATTAGTTTATTTATTAAGGAGATTTTTTATGCATTTTAAAATTTATTCTTCATTTCCTTTTAATCTTTCTGCTCTATCTGCTGCAATTAAAGAATCTAACATTTCATCTAAATTTCCATTTAAAAAGTCTTCCATTTGGAATATACTAAGTCCTATTCTATGGTCTGTTATACGACCTTGTGGATAGTTATATGTTCTAATTTTCTCACTTCTATCTCCACTTCCTACTTGACTTTTTCTCTCATTTGCAAGTTCAGAATCTCTTTTGTTCTTTTCTATTTCATATAGTCTTGAACTTAATAGTCTCATGGCATATTCTCTATTTTGTACTTGTGAACGCTCTGTTTGACATTCTGCAACAAGTCCTGTTGGAATATGCGTTAATCTTACAGCTGAAGAAGTTTTATTTACGTGTTGTCCTCCAGCACCTGATGCTCTAAATACATCCATTTTTATATCTGCTGGGTTTATATCTATCTCTACATCTTCTACAACTGGCAAAACTGCAACTGTTGCTGTTGATGTATGTATTCTTCCACTTGATTCTGTATCTGGAACTCTTTGTACACGGTGTACTCCACTTTCAAATTTTAATCTTGAATATACACCTTTTCCTGTAACCATAAATGAAATTTCCTTATATCCTCCAAGTCCAGTTTCGTTCTCATTTAATATTTCTATTTTCCAATGTTTTCTTTCTGCATACATTGAGTACATTCTAAATAATGTTCCTGCAAATAAGGCTGCTTCTTCTCCTCCTGCTCCTCCTCTTATTTCACAAATAGCGTTTTTATCATCATCTGGGTCTTTTGGAATTAATAATATTTTTAATTCTTCCTCAATTACTCTTAACTTTTCTTTAGACTCTAGCATTTCCGCTTCTGCTAAGTCTTTTATTTCTTTGTCTTCTTCCTTCATCATTTCTAAAGCTTCTTCATAGTTTGCTTTTACTTTTTTGTATTCTCTATATTTTTCAACTATTGGCGTCATATCGGAATGTTCTTTCATAAGTTTTTGCCATTCATTTGTTCTTGCAATAACTTCTGGATCACTTATCTTTTCTGTTAGCTCATCATATCTTTTTTCTACATCATCTAATTTTTGAAACATATTTGTCTCTCCTCTTATTTTTTAATACTATAGTATTATACACGCATTTTCTAAATTTATCAATAGTCTATAAATTTACTATATTAAAATTAATTCCTAATTTAGTTAATAGCTCTTTTTCTCTATGTGTACAAGTAAATAGTATTATCTGTCTATTTTTATATTCTTCATTTAAGTATCTTAATATGTTTTCTAACCTTTTATTATCCCAATAAGCAAAAGTTTCATCTAATATAATTGGTAAATTTTCAGTGGACAAATCTGTTCCTGCACTAAGTCTTAATGATAAGTATAGTTGATCTATTGTTCCGACACTTAGATTTTTTGCAAGCATATAGTTTCCATTTGGGGTTTCTACAATCATCCCTTGTGTTTCATCAAATTGGACATTTTTATATTTCCCCGTAGATATTTTTTCTATTATCTTTGATAAATTACTTGTGAACTTAGGGGTAACATCTTTTTTCATTATTTCATAAGCTTTTTCTATTTCCTGTTTTACTAAATTTATTTGTTCATTTTTGTTATATAACTGCATATATTGTTCTTCTAATTCGCTATATTCTTCTTCAAGACTCGATAAATTCTCTAGTTTTGGTATAATATTATCTTTATCTAATTTTGTACTATGTAATTTTATTTTATTATCACTTATTTTGTTTTGTAAAACATTTATATCATATATTAATGATTCTTTTAAAAGTATTTCATCTATAACTTTTATTGGAATTATTCCTATATATTTGTTTCTTAACTTTTCAGTCTCTTCTTTATATTCTTTTTCTATTTTTTCATTTACTATTTTTGTTTCTTTTTTTAATTTTTTACATGAGTTATTAAGTATTTCTATTTCATTCTTTATATGTAAATTATTCACATTTTGAAGTTTTTCATCCTTAATGCTTCCCAATTTTTTACTATATTGTGTATAACCCAAAGTTATTAATGTTACAACACCTAATACTACACTAATTGCAATTAAGATGTCATTTTTAATTACAGTTATTGATATTATACTTGTTAGTATAAATATTATGGCTGCTAATATTAGTATTTTTTCTTTATTTATTTTGCTTTTATTTACTTGTTTTATGGAATTTTCTTCTTTAGTTTCATTATTTTTACTGTTTAAGTTTTCTATTTTTTTATTGTATTCTTTTATAGTATCTTCATTTATCTTTATTTTTTCTTTTTCTAAATGTCTTTTTTCTTGTATAATTTTAAGTTCTTTTAATAAATTTAATTCATTTTCTTGGTTTTTAATTTCTTCTTCTAAACTTTGTTTCTTTTCTTCTATATAATATTGTTTATTTCTAAAATCTAACAAATCTTCTTTTTCATTATTTATTTCTTCTAATCTCTTTGTAACTATATTTATTGGTCTATCAGTTGTTCTATTAGTTCCTATTTCCTCTAGCTGTCTTTTATTTAGTTTAGTCATAATTTTACTAAATGATATATTATCTTCGCCTGTACTTACCAGATTAGATAATTTTTGTACTAATGCTGATTGTTCTTTTTCTTCTAGTTTTGTTTCTTCTTGCACTGAACAAATAGTAGATAAAAATAGTTCTTCATCTACTTTTGTTTGATCATAAAAAAATTTATTTCCTGTGGTTTTATCTATATTAAAATTTTTTGAAATGTCTTCTAATTCTTCATTATATATATTAGGATTTTTCTTTTTAAAATCTCTAAATACTTCATATCTTTCTCCATTATCGAGCTTATACGAAATTTTACCTGAAAATTCTCCTCCATCCCATGGTGTATACCTTTCATAATCAGATATAAATTTTCCATTTTTATTTTTTGATAATCCATAAACCATTCCCATTATAAATTTAAGTAGTGTTGATTTTCCACTCTCATTTTCTCCATAAATGATGTTTATTCCATCTTCTAGTTTTATTTCTTTATTGGTAAGTTTACCAAAATTGTTTATTTTTAAATCTAGTATTTTCATAGATTAATCCTTTCTTACATTGCTTCTAATCCTATTTCTATAGCTTTAATAATTTCATCTTCATTATCTATAGTAATTTTTTCTAACATGTTTTTTACAAATATCCCTTTTAAACTTTTTTCTCTTGATAATTCCTCAAGATTTAATTTTAGTTTAGTGTTATCTTTAATTTTAATTATATTTTTATTCTCTATTAATTTTAGTATTTCATATGTGTTTATTTCAAAGTTTCTTGCTCCTGTTAGAATAATTTTATAATATTTATTTTCTTCTATTTCCAAATTATTTAATTTTTCTATTAATTCTTCTTTAGATATGATTTCAGTAATATCTAATGTGGTTTCCACAAATTCGATTTTATCAACAGCTACAAAAGCTATTTCCAATTTTTTATCCTTTTCTATATTTCCTACAATCATCCCATGACTACCCAACTCATCAAATCCCAAGCTTATAGTAGAACCTGGATATATTATGTTTTGACTTTGTTCTCCATTGTAGTATGGTTTATGTATATGACCTAATGCCACATAATCAAAACCTAATGCTTTCAATTCTCTTTTTGATATCGGATTGTATTGCATCTCCTCTTTAGTTTTTCCATCTAATGCACCATGTGTTATTAAAATATTTATTTTGCTTGGATTTTCTATTTTTATTTCATTTAGATTAGATTTTTGTTTGTAGAAATTATCAAACCCAAATCCATATATATCTGCCTCAGCACCAGATACTTTTCCGAACTTTTTCATCAAAAATATGTACATTTGAATTCCAATTAAAGTTATTATAATAGGAATCTTTTATTTTTGGATCGTGATTTCCTGGTACTATGTATATTTTAGTGTTTGGTATTTCTTTAAACAAATTATTTATATATTCAATTGTACTAGATTTTACATATTCATGTTCATACAAATCACCTGCAATAAATAAGCAATCTATTTCGTTTTGTGCTATATAATCTATTATTTGCTTAAATACTTTTCTTTGTTCTAATCTTCTTTTATTTCCTAAATCATTTCTTGAAAGTGTTGTAAATGGTACATCAAAGTGCATATCTGCTATATGTACAAATTTCATGATTTTATCTCCTTATACTAATCTTTTTTTATTGACAAATATTATTTTCTATAATATTATATTTATAGCAAATAAGGTCCACAAAACGTGGTTACAATATGGGACATATAAATACACATCTCTATGGCGCAGAGATGTGTATCGTTTTATTTGCTAATAATTACAACTAAAGCTATAATTAAGGCAACTGCTATAATAGTCATAGCTATTAATGCTAAAAAAATAATATTACTAATTGTATTAATGCTCTTCCTATCATTCGCACCACCTCCTATTCTTATGTATAGTGAGATGGAAACCACATTCTGCTTTTCCTTATTTTCAATTAGAATTATATATAATAAGTGTTAAGAAGTCAATATATTTTAAAACATTTGTTTTTTATGTTTATTTTAAATACACTAAAATACTATTAAACCCTAGTAATTACAATACTAGGGTTTTAATCTAATCATTATTATCATCTAATGGTCCAAATAGTTCATCAAATTTTGCTTCTAATTCCTTTTGTAAATCCATGTCTAACTCATCCTCTAATGTTTTATCCCCTTGAGGTAGTATTGGTGCTTCAACTTGATCTATATTCTCTACTTTTATTTCATCTAACTTGTTTTCTTGCTTAGGTTGTGACTTTTCTTCTGGCTCATCAAATAAATCATCTAATGACTCTACTTTTAAGTTATCTACTTGCTTATTTTTTTCATCTTCTGGTACATATGGGTTATATGGATTATATTTTCTCCATTCTCCTCTGTCTACTTGTTCTACATCATTATGACTCATTGTATATGCATCTAATTTTTTTGCCATTCCTGTTTGGAAATAATAAAATTTCTCTGCTTTTATTGGTTTTATTCCCTTTTCATAAATGATACAAAGATCATTATCCATTCTTCTTAATTCATCTGGGGTCATAAGTGCTCTTGCCATTACTTGATCTGATACGTTTACACCTTGTCTCCAATTATGCTTGTCTTTGTTTACTGACACACTTTCTCTTTCTATTGTTTTTTCTCCTAATGCTTTTGAAAAATATTCTACTGTTTTTTGTGAGTTACTTCCTAAAAATACGTGCGTATCACAGTTACCAATTATTGTTTCATATGATTTTTCATATACTGCTTCTAATTGGTCTAAATTTTGTAATATAACACTGAATGATATTTTTCTACTTCTT